>NZ_JCACHU010000118.1:67747-109470 GCF_059504005.1 Belnapia sp.
CGGCCGCAACAGCACCGGCACGACGAAGCGCGCCACCGCCGCCTCCGCCGCCAAGCGCAGCACGGCGAAGCCGGCCAATGGCGGCGCGCCCAAGCGGGCGGCCAACGGCACCGCCGCCAAGCGCGGCACGGCGCGGACGACCGCGCGCGGCGCCGCCGGCCGCACCGCGGCGGCGGCGAAGGGCGGGCGCAGCAGCGGCGGCACCTCCCGCAGCCGCAGCCGGGACTGATCGGTACGCGGCCGACGCGGCCCAATACGGGCCGCGTCGTGCTGTGCTAGGGTCGGCAAAACCGCATCACCGGGAGAGCCGATCCAACCGATGACCCATGCCACGACCCCCGCCGAGGACCTCATTCTCGGCCTCACCCGGGTTGTCGACCTGCCCGGCATCACCGCCGCTACCGGCCTGCCCATCGGCCCGGACGACATCACCGCCATCATCCGCGAGGCGGAGCGCTATGCCCGCGAGCTGCTCTGGCCGCATGCCCAGGCGGCCGACCGGCATGGCGCGGTCTACGAGAATGGCGTGGTCCGCCTCCCCCCCTCCTACCGTGAGGCTTATCAGGGTTGGATCGAGGGCGGCTGGCAGGGCCTTGCCGCCCCCGCCGAGGTGAACGGCGTCCCGGTCGGCGGGCAGGAGCTGCCCCAGGCGCTCTGGATGGCCGTCTCCGAGCTCGTCACCAGCGGCGACATGGCCTTCAGCCTCTGCCCGCTGCTGACCGCCGGCGCCATCGAGGCGCTGGCCCGCTTCGCCAGCCCTGCCCAGCAGGAGGCCTGGCTGCCGAAGCTGGTCTCCGGCGAATGGACCGGGACCATGTGCCTAACCGAGCCCCAGGCCGGCAGCGACCTCTCCCAGATCCGTACCAAGGCCGAGCCGGACGGGATGGGCGGCTACAGGGTCACCGGGCAGAAGATCTACATCACCTTCGGCGACCATGACCTGACGCCGAACACCCTCCACCTCGTCCTCGCCCGGCTGCCTGATGCGCCGCCCGGCACCAAGGGCATCAGCCTCTTCGCCGCGCCCAAGGTGCTGCCGGACGGGCGGGCTAATGCGCTGCGCTGCGGTGGCATCGAGCGGAAGCTCGGCATCCATGCCGCGCCGACCTGCGTAATGTTGTTCGAGGGCGCCGAGGCGCAGCTGGTCGGCGAGCCCAATCGCGGCCTCAATGCCATGTTCGCGATGATGAATGCCGCGCGCCTCGGCGTCGGCGTCGAGGGCGTGGCCCAGGGCGCCCGGGCGCTGGCCCTCGCCGAGGCCTATGCCGCCGACCGCTTGCAGGGCGGCGGGCCGATCAGCCGCCACCCGGATGTCGCTCGGATGCTGGCCGAGATGCGCGCCATCACCCTCGCGGGACGGCTGCTCGCGCTCGAGGCCGGGGCCGCGCTCGACCGCGCCCGCCTCGCCGGCGCCAGCGAGGCGCGCGTCGCCCTGCTGACGCCCATCGTCAAGGCCTGGTGCACCGATCGCGGCGTCGATGTCGCCTCGCTCGGCATCCAGGTGCACGGCGGGATGGGCTTCGTCGAGGATACCGGCGCCGCCCAGGTGCTGCGCGATGCCCGCATCGCCCCGATCTACGAGGGCACCAACGGCATCCAGGCCATCGACCTCGTCACCCGCAAGCTTTTCCGCGACGGCGGGGCGGAGATGGCGGCGGTGATCGCTGAGATGCGCGCGGCCGACCCGCGGCTTGCCGGCGCGGCGGAGGCGCTGGAGCGGGCCACCGCCTGGATGCTCGAGCGCGGCCAGCGCGACCCGGCCGCCGCCCAGGCCTCGGCGGCGGCCTATCTCGACGCCGCCGGCTGGACCATGGGCGGCTGGATGCTCTCCCGCGCCGCGGCGGCGGATGCGCGCTACGCCCCGATCTGCGCCTTCTACCTGGCGCGGCTGCTGCCCCGCGCCGCCGCCCGGCTGGCGGAGATCGAGGCGGCGGACGCCCTGCTCGCCCTGCTGCCCGCCGCGTGACGCGGCGGGCGCTTTATTGCGCGATCAGACCCTTGCGGAAGGCCAGCTGCACCGCATCTGGCCCAAGGCCGAACCCATTGTCTTGCCTGGATGACTGCCGCGCATGAATGCTCCGCTTGCCGCTCCCGCCCTTCAGGCCTCACGCCCTCGCATCGCCATCATCGGGGCTGGCCCGGGCGGGCTCGCGGCAGCCATGCTCCTCGCGGCCCAGGGCGCCCGCGTCACCCTGCATGAGAAGGACGAGGTGGTCGGCGGCCGCACCCGCACGCTGACGACGGAGGAAGGCTACCGCTTCGACCTCGGCCCCACCTTCTTCCTCTACCCCCGCATCCTCTCCGAGATCTTCTCGAGCTGCGGCGCGAGCCTCGAGGAGGAGGTCGCGATGATGCGCCTCGACCCGCAATATCGCCTCGTCTTCGAGGGCAGCGAGACGATCGAGGCCACATCCGACATCGCCCGGATGGAGGCCGAGATCGCGCGGCTGAACCCGGGCGATGCCGCCGGCCTCCGTCCCTTCTTCGAGGCCAACCGCCGCAAGCTCGAGGCTTTCCGCCCGGTGCTGGAGAATGCCTTCTCCTCGCCGGCGCGCTTCCTCTCGCCCGGCCTGCTGAAGAGCCTGCCGCTGATGCGGCCGCACCAGACGGTGGACCAGGACCTCGCGCGGTACTTCAAGGACCCGCGGGTGCGCCTCGCCTTCTCCTTCCAGACCAAGTATCTCGGGATGAGCCCGTTCCGCTGCCCCAGCCTCTTCACCATCCTTTCCTTCCTCGAGTACGAGCACGGCGTCTTCCATCCGGTGGGCGGCTGCGGCGCCGTCTCCTCGGCGATGGCCCGCGTCGCGGAGCGGCTGGGCGTCGACATCCGCCTCGGCTCCGAGATTGAGCGCATCAGCTTCGATGGCCGGAAGGCGACCGGCGTCGAGGTGGGCGGCATCCGCCAGGCGGCGGATGCGGTGGTGGTGAATGCCGACTTTGCCCATGCCATGCCGCGGCTGATCCCGGACGCGCTGCGCCGCCGCTGGCCCGACAAGCGCATCGCCAAGGCGCGCTACTCCTGCTCGACCTTCATGCTCTATCTCGGCGTGGAGGGCAGCTTTCCGGAGCTCGCCCATCACACCATCCTGCTCGCCGAGGACTACCGCCGGAACATCGGCCAGATCGAAGCGGGCGAGATCCCGGACGTGCCGAGCCTCTACCTGCATCATCCCGGCAAGACCGACGACACCATGGCGCCGGCCGGCCACACCTCGCTCTACCTGCTCGTCCCGGTCCCCAACATGCGCGATGCCGAGGAGCACGGCTTCGATTGGGAGGCGGAGGCGCCGCGCTACCGCCGCCTTGCCCTCGACCGGCTGAAGCTGCTCGGCCTGCACGACCTCGAATCCCGCATCCGCTACGAGCGGATGGTGACGCCGCGCGAGTGGCGTGACGAGTATGCGGTCGGCTTCGGCGCCACCTTCAACCTGTCGCATGATCTCGGCCAGATGCTCTGCTTCCGGCCGCGCAACCGCTTCGAGGGGGTGGAGGGCGTCTATTTGGTCGGCGGCGGCACGCATCCCGGCAGCGGATTGCCGGTAATCTATGAGGGTGCGCGGATCAGCTCCGGGCTGCTGGCCCGCGACCTCGGCATGGGAGCCGTGCCGCAGGGCACCGGCTTCGCCGAGATCGCGCCCAGCTACCAGACCGCCCGTTGATCGATAAGAAGAAGGGAAGACCGGCCATGGTCTCGCATGTTGTGGTGGTGGGCGGTGGCCTCGGCGGGCTCGCGGCGGCGGCGGTGGCCGCGGCGCGCGGCCACAAGGTCACGTTGCTCGACAAGAATCCCTGGCTCGGCGGCAAGGCCGCGGTGCTGAACCTGCCCGACCCGGAGCGCCCCGGCAGCAACCAGGGCTACCGCTTCGACATGGGGCCGACGATCCTCACCGTCCCCCGCGTGCTGCGCCGCATCTTCGCCGAGGCCGGGCGCGACCAGTCGCAGGACCTGCCGCTGATCCGGCTCGACCCGCAATGGCGCTGCTTCTTCGAGGACGGCACGCGGATCGACCTGATCGAGGATGTGGCGAAGATGGCGGCCGCCATGGACGCCTTCGCCCCCGGCACCGGCCAGGGTGCGGGCTACCAGCGCTTCCAGGCCGAGGCGCGGCGGCTGCACGAGATCTCGGAGAAGTTCTTCTTCTGGAAATCGGTCGAGGGCCTCACCGACACCATCGACCTGAAGTCCAATTTCGACCCGAACACCATGCGCGACGTGCTGGCGCTGCGCATGGGCAAGAACGTGGCGAAGATCATCCGCGGCCATGTGCCGGATGCCCGCCTCGCCCAGATGCTCGACCATTTCTGCCAGTATGTCGGCTCCAGCCCCTATCTCGCCCCGGCCGTGCTCTGCTCGATCGGCGACATGCAGGCGAGCGAGGGCATCTGGTATCCCCGAGGCGGCACCCGTGCGGTGGCCGAGGGCTTGGCGAACCTCGCCGCCTCGCTCGGCGCAGACCTCCGCCCGGGCGTCGAGGTGACGGGCTTCGACATCGAGAACAACGCAGTGAAGGCCGTCCGCACCGCGGGCGGCGAGCGGATCGCCTGCGATGCCGTCATCTCCAACATGGACGCCATCCGCACCTACAAGGAGCTGGTCGGCGGCCCCGTCGGGCAGAAGGTGGCGAAGAAGGGTCATGAGCCGGCCTGCTCCGGCGTCGTGCTCTATCTCGGCCTCAGGAAGCGCTACGAGCATCTCGCGCATCACTGCTTCGTCTTCTCCCGCGATGCGGAGGAGGAGTTCGACGCGATCTACAAGCGCGGCGTCCCGGCGCCGGACCCGACCGCCTATCTCGCCGCCCCCTCTGGCACCGACCCGACCGTCGCGCCCGAGGGCGGCGAGGCGCTCTACGTGCTGGTCCACACGCCCTGGCTCCGCCCCGGCCACGACTGGTCGAAGCAGTTCGGGCCCTACCGGCAGACCATCCTCGACAAGCTGAAGCGCACGGCGGGGATGGAGGACATCGAGGAGCGCATCGTCACCGAGAGCGCGCTAACGCCGGTCGACATCCATGAGCGCTACAAGGTGCTGAACGGCGCCATCTACGGGCTGGCCAGCCACGGCGCCTGGCTCGGCGCCTTCAAGCCGGGCAACCGGTCGAAGCGCATCAAGGGCCTCTACCTCGCCGGCGGCGCCGCCCATCCGGGGCCGGGCATGCCGATGGTGATGATGAGCGGCTGGATCGCCGCCGACAGCCTCGACCACGATCTCGGCGGGCGCGGCATGAGCGCGGCGGCGCGGGAGGCCGGGCTGCCCGACGCCCTCCGCATGCCGCTAGCCGCCGAATGAGCCAGGCCGGGCCGGCGGAGCTCTTCTCGCCGGCCCGCTTCGCCTTCTTCCGCTTCATCTTCGGCCGCCATGCGGCGGCACGGCTGCGCGCCATCCGCCTCGCCCATTGGGGGGCGCCGCGGCCGGGGGAGGGGGAAGGTCCGCTCGTCGTCTATGCCAACCATCCCTCCTGGTGGGACGGCGTCGCCTTCATGATCCTCTCGACCGAGCTGCTGCCGGGGCGGCGCATGTTCATCCCGATGGAGGCGGCGGCGCTCGCCCGCTACAGCTTCATGCGGCGGATAGGCGTCTTCGGCATCGAGCAGCAATCGGCGCGCGGCGCCGTCGCCTTCCTCCGCACCGCGCAGTCGGTCCTCGCCGAGCCCGGCCACATGCTCTGGATGAACGCTCCCGGGCGCTTCTGCGACGTGCGGGAGCGGCCGGTTCCCATCGCCCCGGGCCTCATCCGACTGGCCGAGCTGGCGCCCGAGGCGCGCTTCCTCCCCCTCGCCCTCGAATACCCCTTCTGGACCGAGGCCGCGCCGGAGATGCTGGCGGGGTTCGGCCCGCCCATCCCGGCGGCGGAGCTGGTGGCGCTCGACCGCGAGGCCCGCAGCCAGCGCCTCCGCACCGCGTTGGAAGCGGTGATGGACCGCCTCGCCGAGGATGCCATCGTCCGCGATCCCGGCCGGTTCCGGGTGGTGCTGGAAGGGAGGGCAGGGATGGGCGGCATCTACCAGGGCTGGCGGCAGGCCAGGGCGGCGCTGCGCGGCGAGGCCTTCGACCCGCGCCACGACCCACGGGCCGGGGGGTAGGCGCGATGCTGCTCGCCTGGGCCGCCCTCGGCCTCGCCGCCCTGCCGGCGCTGTTCGGCCTGGTGAACCTTTGGCTCCTGCCGCGCCTCCGCGCCCCGGCGGGCGGGCAGGAAGGCCTCGTCTCCATCCTCATCCCCGCCCGCGACGAGGCGGCAAATATCGAGGCCTGCCTCCGTGCCGCGCTCGCCAGCCAGGGCGTCGCCGTCGAGGTCGTCGTCATGGACGATGCCAGCCGCGACGGCACCGGCGCGATCGTCGCCCGCCTTGCCGGGGAGGACACGCGCATCCGCCTGGTGCAGGCGCCGCCCCTGCCGCCCGACTGGACCGGCAAGGTCCATGCCTGCGCCCGCCTCGCCGAGGCCGCGCGCGGCACCCACCTCCTCTTCATCGATGCCGATGTCCGGCTAGCGCCGGAGGCCGCCGCCGCCATGCTGGCGCATGGCCGGTCGCAGCGGATCGCCATGCTGAGCGGCGTGCCGCGCCAGTTGATCTGCTCGCTCGGCGAGGCGCTGACCGTCCCCGCCATCAACCTGCTGCTGCTCGGCTACCTGCCCGCGGTCGGCCGCGCCTTCACCCGCCGGGCCGACCTCGCCGCCGCCTGCGGCCAGCTCATCCTCTGCGACCGCGCGGCCTATGAGGCGGTGGGCGGCCACGGCGCCGTCCGCCACGTCCTGCATGACGGGCTGGCGCTGGCCCGCCGCTTCCGCGCCGAGGGCCACCGGACGGAGGTGGTGGACGGCGCCCCGCTCGCCACCTGCCGGATGTATGGCGGCTTCGCCGATTCCTGGGCGGGCTTCATGAAGAATGCGCGGGAGGGGATGGCGACGCCGCTCGGCCTGCCGGTCTGGACGGTGCTGCTCTCGGGCGCCCATCTCTGGCCCTGGGCGCTGCTGCCAGCGCCGCCCGCCATTGCCGCCATCCTGCTGATGTTCGCCCTCCGCGCCGCCATCACCTGGCGGGCGCGGGAGCCGTGGTGGACCGTGCCGCTCCACCCGCTCACCGTGTTGGTCGCGCTGGCGATTCAGTGGGTCGCGCTCATCCGCTGGCTGCTCGGGCGACCGGCGGGCTGGAAAGGCCGCGCATATCCGGCCACAAAGGCGGCATGAGCAGCAGCGCCGCCGGCATCGCCGTCACCCCGAACCGCGACTTTGACACCGAGAATTTCCCGACCGCCTCGCTGCTGCTCGCCAGGGCGGCGCGGGCGCAGGTGATGGCCTTCTACCGCTTCGTCCGCACCGCCGACGACATCGCCGACAGCGCGGAACTGCCGCCGGCGGAGAAGCTCGCCCGGCTCGATGCCATGGAGCGGAGCCTCGAGGACCCTTCCATCCCGCTGAACCGCCTCGGCGTCGGCACGGCGGAGGCGCGGCTGATGCTCTCCGCCTTCCGCCAGGATGCGACCTGCACCCGCTATGCCGACTGGGCGGCGCTCGAGGACTACTGCCGCCGCTCTGCCGACCCGGTCGGGCGGATGCTGCTCCGCCTCCATGGCGATGGGGACAATGCCGACGCCAATGCTGCCGCTGATGGGCTCTGCACCGCCCTCCAGGTGCTGAACCACCTGCAGGACCTGGTGCCGGACCGGGACCAGCTCGACCGCATCTACATGCCCGAGGCCTGGATGGCGTTGGCCGGCGGCGAGTCAGGCTTCTTCGATCCGGCCAATGCCGCCCGCCGCCGCGAGGTGCTGGACGCCGCCCTCGACCGGGTGGAGGAGCAGCTCGACCGCGCCTCCGGCTTCCCGCGGATGCTGCGGTCCCGCCGCCTCGCCTGGCAGAGCACCGTCACCATCGCGCTCGCTCGGCGCCTGCTCGCGCGCCTCCGGGCCGCCGACCCGGTGCTCGGCCGCGTGGCGCTCGGCAAGGCCGATTTCGCCCGTGCCTTCGCCGCCGCGCCGCTGCTCGGCCCGCGCGATGCGGCGATCGTCGCCCGCCGCGTCTCCCGCGCCGGCTCCTCCTTCGCCCGCGGCATGGCAGCGCTGAAGGGCGAGCGGCGCCGCGCCCTCTGGGCGGTCTACGCTTTCTGCCGCGCCGTCGACGACATCGCCGACGGCGCCATGCCCGAGGCCGAGAAGCGCCGTTTCCTCGCCGACTGGCGCCGCAAGCTGGAGCGGCCGGACTGCGTCCTCTCCCGCGAACTCGCTTGGGCCCGCGCGGCCTATGGCGTGCCTCTCGAGGAATGCGAGGCGATGATCGCCGGCATGGAGACCGACTCTGCCTCCCGCCTGCGCCTCCAGACCGAGGCCGATCTCGACCTTTATTGCCGCCGCGTCGCCGGCAGCGTCGGCGCCATGTCGGTCCGCATCTTCGGCGCGCCGGAGGCGGAGGGCTTCGGCCTCGATCTCGGCCACACCTTCCAGCTGACCAACATCCTCCGTGACGTGGACGAGGATGCGGCACGCGACCGGGTCTACATCCCCCTCGACCTGCTCGCCGCCGAGGGCATCCCCGACGGCCCCGCGGAGGCCATCATCCGCCACCCCGGCTTTCCCGCCATCTGCGCCCGGCTCGGCGCCCAGGCACAGGCCGGCTTCGCCCGGGCGGAGGAGGAGATCCACCGGTTCGACCCCACCGCCCTCCGTCCCGCCGCCGTCATGGCCTGGGGCTACCGCCGCCTGCTCGACCGCCTCGTCGCCCGCGGCTGGGAGGGCGCGCGCCCGCGCCCGCGCCTGACCAAGGGCGAAAAGCTCCGCATGGCCTGGATGGCGCTGGGTCGCTGACTACTTGTCACAGAAGCGCTGCGCAGCCTCGCAGGAACCCCGGCTTGCCGCCGGGGTCCCCAGGGCTTCGGCACAGCCAGCCGCGGCCGCGTTTCGGTAGGGTAGAGTGATGACCATCCATGTGATCGGCGCCGGCGTCGCCGGCCTCGCCGCCGCCCTGCGCCTCGTGGATCGCGGCCGCCAGATTATGCTGTACGAGGCCTCGCCCGGCGCCGGCGGTCGCGCCCGCGCCTTGCCGGACGGCACTGACAACGGCACCCATGCCCTGCTCGGCGCCAATACCGCAGCCCTCGGCCTGCTGAAGCGAATCGGCGCGCTGGAAGGCTGGGTGGAGCCCGAGCCGGCCGGCCTGCCCGTGCTCGATCGCCGCGACGGCCGCGCCTTCCGCGTCGCCCTCTCGCCATTCCAGTGGCGCGACCCGGCGCTCCGCCCACCCGGCTTCTCCGGCCGGGCGGTGATGGCACTGGCCAGGCTGTCCGCCCCCTGGGGCGACCGCCCCGTCGCCGAGGCGATGGCCGCCCACCCCGAATTCCATCGCGGCTTCGTCGACCCGCTGGTGATCGCGGCGCTGAACACGCCCTCGGTGGAGGCTTCCTCCCGCCGCCTCGGCGCCGTGCTGCGGCGGATGGGCGGGCCCGGGGCGACGCGGCTCTTCGTCGCCCGCTCCGGCCTCGGCCCCGACCTCGTCGCCCCGGCGCTGGCCACGCTGGAGGCCGCCGGCGCTGGAATCCGCTTCGGCGCCCGCCTGCGGCGGCTGGTGCAGGGGGACGGCCGCCTCGCGGCGCTCGATTTCGGCGAGGATGCGGTGCGCCTCGGCCCCGGCGATGCCGCCGTGCTGGCGACGCCGCCCTGGGAGAGCCTTCGCCTCCTGCCCCATCTCACGGCGCCCGAGGCCTATGCCCCGATCGTCAACCTGCACTATGCGCATCCCGGCCCCGGGCCGGTGCGCTTCCTCGGCCTGCTCGATGCGCTCTGCCAGTGGGTGCTGGTCCGCCCCGCCGGCGTCAGCGTCACCGTCAGCGCCGGCGACGAGGCGGCGCGCGAGGACCAGGACAGCCTCGCCGCCCGCGCCTGGGCCGAGCTGCGCGAGGCGGCCCTCGCCTTCGGCCTCGCCGGCGATTGGCCCGAGCAGGCGCCGCCCTGCCGCGTGGTGAAGGAGCGCCGCGCCACCCCGCGCCACATGCCGGGCCCGCCACCGCGCCCGCCGCGCCTGCCGCTGCCCAACCTGGCGCTGGCCGGCGACTGGACCGACCCCATCTTCCCCGCCACCATCGAGGCCGCGACGCGCAGCGGCCAGGCCGCCGCCGATGCCATCCGCGGCTGACGCCCTCGCCGCCCTCCGCGCCGCCGCGGCCCGCGACGGCGCCCCCGACCTGGCGCGCCGCCGCACGCTGCTCGATGCCCTCGCCGCCGCGCTGCTGCGCCGGGCGGAGGAAGTCGCCGCCGCCATCGATGCCGATTACGGCGGCCGCAGCACGGAGGAATCCCTGCTCGCCGAGGTGAAGCTGGTGGTGGATGCCGCCCGCCACGCCCGCCGCCACCTGCATCGCTGGGCAAGGCCGCGCCGCGCCGCCGTGCCCTTTCCCTTCCTGCCGGCCCGCGCCGCGGAGGAGCCGGTGCCGAAGGGCGTCATCGGCATCATGGCGCCCTGGAACTACCCGCTCCAGCTCGCCCTGCTTCCGGCCGTGGATGCCCTCGCCGCCGGCAACCGCATCGTGGTGAAGCCGGCCGAGGCGACGCCGCGCACCGCCGCCCTCGTCGCGGCGCTGCTGGGGGAGACGCTCGGCGAGGACATGGCCCGCACGGTGCAGGGCGGCCCCGGCATCGCCGCCGATTTCGCCGCCCAGCCCTGGGACCACCTGGTCTTCACCGGCGGCACCGAGACCGGCCGCCGCGTCATGCAGGCCGCCGCCGCCAACCTCACCCCGCTGACGCTGGAGCTGGGCGGCAAATGCCCAGCCCTGATCCTGCCCGGCGCCGACCTGGCCCGCGCCGCCCAGGCGATCCTCGCCGGCAAGGCGGTGAATGCCGGGCAGACCTGCATCGCCCCCGATACCGTCCTGCTGGTCGGCCATCGCCAGGAGGATTTCATCGCCGCCTGCCGCGCGACCGGCATCGGCCTGCCGGAGACGGTGGTGGTGAATGACCGCCAGGCCGACCGCCTTGCCGGCCTCTGCGCCGGCGCCAGCCTGACGCCGCTCGCCGAGGACGGCCCCGGCCGCCACCGCGCCATCGCCCTCGCCGAAGCCCCGCCCGGCCATCCGCTGCATGAGGTGGAGCTCTTCGGCCCGGTCCTTGCCCTGCAGCCGCTGCCCAACCTTGCCGCAGCCCTCGACTGGATTGCCGTGCGGCCGCCGGCGCTGGCCATCTACCTCTTCGGCGCCAGCACGGCGGAGCGGGAAGCCGTCGCCGCCCGCACGCGGAGCGGCGCCATCGTCGAGGGGCGCTGCGTCGAGTACGCCGCCTTCCCGGGCCTCGCCTTCGGCGGCATCGGCGCCTCCGGCTTCGGGCGGCGCAACGGCGAGGCGGGGTTCCGCGAGTTCAGCAACCTCCGCGCCCGCGTCGCGCATGGCGCCTGGAGCCTCTCCCGCCTGTTCGACCCGCCGCGCACCGAGCGCGCCCGGGCCATGATCCGCAGGGTCCTCCGCTAGAGCGGGTTCCGTTCGACCAGGCTTACGGAACCCGCTCCAGCCTGTTGCTCGGGCGAGCGAATACCTTCGATCAGGTGAGTCCGCCTGACCGGAGTATGCTCAAAAGCGGTTGCGTTCGACTTGGCGCACGGAGGCCGCTCCAGCCCGCTGCTCGGGCGAGCAAACACACCCCATCAGGTGCTTCCGTCCGATGGGGGTGTGCTCCAGGACGGTTTCCGGTCGCATCGGCTTGTGGACGCCGCTCCAACCTGTTGTCCCGGCGGGCCAGCCGCGCCGATCAGGCGATGCGCCCTGGCCGGCATTGGCTCTAGCCCTTGCCGAACCAGCGCCGCAGCCTGCCGAGGAAGCCCGCGCCAGCCTTGGGCTGGCTCCGCTGATGCGTCACATGCGGCCGGCGTGCGGGCGGGGGAAGGGCGCTCGCCACCGTGTGCCGCCCGGCATCCTGCGCCGCGATCAGCCGCATCTCGAGCCCGACCACCTGCGCCACCGCCTCCGGCGCCTCGGCCTGGGAGAGGGTCTGGGCCGTCATCCGCGCATCCTCCCAGGCCTCGGCCCGGCGCAGCGCGTCGATGATCCGCACCGTCTGCTCCTGGTCGAGCGGCGGTCCGCCGCGCCAGAGCGCGACGGCCTCCAGCCGCCAGTGCCGCGCCAGGTCCCGTTGGCCCAGGTCGTCCGCCACCCAGGCCGCCTGCAGCGTCGCCTCGGCCGCGGCATGCAGCGCCCCCGTCTCCTCCAGCACATGCGCCCAGGCAAGGAAGCGCCGGGCCAGCGGCGGATAGGCCGCTTCCGCCATCAGCGCGCGGAAGGGCGCGGCCGCCACGGCCTGCGCCGCGGCCGGATGGGCGCGGGTGATGTTCGGCGCCGAATAGCCGCAGCTCGGGCATTGCTGCAGCCAGCGCGCCATGGTGGAGCGCACCGGCTCGCCGGGGCGGAGGTCGAGGTCCGGCGCCTGTTCCGGCGGGCCGGGGCGGAAGGGCGGCTGGCGGCTGCCCGTGCCGCAGACGGCGCAGCGCGGCAGGGCGTCGGGCGGCGTCGGGCGCGAATTCGCGGGCGATGACATGGCCATTGGGGCCAAGTTAGGCACGCTCCGGCGAAAGGCGAAGGGGCGCCGCTCGCCGTGAGTGATGCCCGTGGGGGAAATCTGTCACTTTCCGGTGCCATGCGGCGGAAACCCCACGCCCGGACCCCGCGCTGGCAGTTGCCGAGCGGCGTCCACCTGCGGATATTGGGCCATGCCCCGCGGCGACCTTTTTCCCGATATCGCACCTTTCGAAACCGGCCTGCTGCCGCTCACCGGCGGCCATGTCATGTACTGGGAGCAGGTCGGCAATCCGCGCGGCCAGCCCGCGCTCTTCCTGCATGGCGGGCCCGGCGCCGGAGCCGGCGCGGTGCACCGCCGCTTCTTCGATCCCGGCCACTGGCGCGTGGTGATCTTCGACCAGCGCGGCGCCGGCCGCTCGCGGCCCCTGGGCGAGCTGCGCGAGAACTCCACGCCGCACCTGGTCGAGGACATCGAGACGCTGCGACGCTTCCTCGGCATCGAGCGCTGGCTGCTCTTCGGCGGCTCCTGGGGCAGCACGCTGGCCCTCGCCTATGCCCAGGCGCATCCGGAACGGGTGACCGGCTGCGTGCTGCGCGGCGTCTTCCTCGGCCGGCGCTCGGAGGTGGAGTGGTTCCTGACCGGCCTCCGCCGCATCTTCCCCGATGCCTGGGCCGCCTTCGCCGAGCACCTGCCGCCGGAGGAGCGCGGCGACCTGCTCGGCGCCTATCTGCGCCGCCTCCGCGACCCGGACCCGATGGTCCACCTGCCCGCCGCCCGCGCCTGGAGCCAGTACGAGGGCAGTTGCTCCACCCTGCTGCCGAGCCCGGAGACGGTGGCGAGCTTCGCCCAGGATCGCACCGCCCTCGGCCTCGCCCGGATCGAGGCGCATTACTTCGCCCATGACCTCTTCCTGCCGCGGGCCGGGCTGCTCGGCCATATGGACCGCATCGCCCATATCCCGGCCGAGATCGTGCAGGGCCGCTACGACATGGTCTGCCCGGCCGAGACCGCCTTCGACCTCGCCGCCGCCTGGCCCCGCGCCCGGCTGACCGTGGTGCCCGATGCCGGCCATTCCGCCCTGGAGCCCGGCGTGCGCACGGCGCTGGTGAGCGCGGTGGAGCGGTTCCGGCGGCGCGGCTGATGTGGTAAGGCTGCGCCCGGGTCTCCGTAGCTCAGCAGGATAGAGCACCAGATTCCTAATCTGGGGGCCGTGGGTTCGAATCCCGCCGGGGACGCCACCGCGGCGCCGAGCCTCAGATCCCCCGCAGGTGCAGCGGGATCCGCAGGCGGGCTCCGTGCCCATGGCTCGGAGCCCAGTCGGCCTGGGTGCGAAGCTGCCGGGCCAGGCTCGTGATGAGGCGCATGCCCGTGCCGCCCTGCGCCGACGCATCGGGCGGCAGCCCCTTGCCGTCATCCGACAGGTCGAGCGCGATGTCGCTGCCCCCGACCGTCCCGAGGCGGAGGCCGATCGTGCCGGCTCGTCCGTCGAAGGCGTATTTGAGGCTGTTCGTGATGAACTCGTTCACGATCAGGCCGATGGGCGCCGCCTGGTCCGGGGAGGCGATCAGCCCCCGCTCGACATCGAGGATGAGCTTGATCCGCTTGGCCTCGCCCTCGTGGAAGCGCAGCAGGCTGGCCGCCAGCTGGCTGAGATAGTCGCTGAGGTCGATGCGGTCGACATCGCCGCCCAGGTGCAGCTTGTCGTGCAGCAGGCGCAGCGCCTCGATGCGCCGGCCGATGGCGCGCAAGGCCGGCCTGGCCGAGCCCGCATTCGCCTGTCGGGACTGCACCTCGACCAGGCCGACCATGACCTGGAGGTTGTTCTTGACGCGGTGCTGAAGCTCGCGGAGCAGCCGCTCGTTGTCGTCGGCGCGCTGCTGCACCTCATGCAGCAGCCTCTCGTTCTCGTCCGCCCGCCGCTGCAGCTCGCCGGCCGCACGGAACCGGCCGACGGCCGAGGCCAGCATGTTCGCATAGGTGCTGAGGAACGCCATGTGCTCCTCGCCGAAGTCCCGCAGCTCGCGGCTGTCGACCTGGAGGACGCCATAGGCCGGCAGGCTGTCGATGCCGGGGATGAGCACGCAGACCGTGGCCTTGACCCCGTGCTCGACGACGAATTCCGGGATCGTGAAGCGGCTCTCCTGCGTCAGGTCCGACGAGACGATCGGCTCGTGGGATCGCAGGACAAGCCCCTCCGGGAAGGGATCGGCAATGTTCGTCCTGATCTGGCCCACGATCCCCGGCCGCCAGCCGACGCCGGCCCGGACGAGGAGGGTCTCGCCGTCGGCACCGAGCTCCACCACCTTGGCCAGGTCAGTCCGGAGCGCCTCGCCGACAAGGCGGCAGGCTTCGCCCAGGATCTCGTCGAGGTCGTTCGACTTGAGGGCGAGCCCGCCGAAATTCGCCAGCGCAGCTTGCTGAGCGAGCGACTCGTCCTGGTCACGTTCACTGCTGCCTGCCATGCGGGGGCAAAGCAGCACTCCGCCGAGGGTTTCCAGCAATCTTCGTCGCTCCGGGGGCTCCCGGTGCCGGCGGGCCGGCGTCGCTTGGCGGCGCACCGGTGGTCCGCGCCGGGCGGCCTCCACCGCCCGAAGGATTGCCGGCGGGACCGTGGCAGGCGCCGCCGCGCCCTCCCGGAGCCGCGCCGGGCCGAGGCTGGACGGCGGTCGGGCCAGGCGCTATGTCCGATTGGATATGACGCTCGGGAGATGCCCATGCGCCGCCTGCTCCTTGCCCTGCTCGGCAGCCTCGCCCTCGCCGGCTTCCCTGCCCGCGCGCAGCAGCCCGTCACCGTCTTCGCCGCCGCCAGCCTGACCGATGCGCTCCGCGCCCTCGCCACGGAATGGCAGCAGCGCGGCCATCCGGCGCCGCGCCTGTCCTTCGCCGCCTCCTCGGCGCTGGCCCGGCAGATCGAGCAGGGCGCCCCGGCCGACCTGTTCATGAGCGCCGACGAGCCCTGGGCCGACTACCTGCAGGAGCGCAACCTGCTGGCGCAGGCGACCCGCAGCAGCCCGCTCGGCAACTCCCTCGTCCTCGTCGCCCCCGCCGACGCCGCCCGCCCGGTCGCGCTGACCCGCGAGACCGACCTCGCCGCCCTGCTCGGGCCCGGCGGCCGCATCGCCACCGGCGACCCGGCGCATGTGCCGGTCGGCCGCTATGCCCAGGCGGCGCTCACCTGGATGGGGCAGTGGGAGGCGATCGCGCCCCGCCTGGCGCGGGCCGACAATGTCCGCTCCGCGCTGCTGCTGGTCGAGCGCGGCGAGGCGCCCTACGGCATCGTCTACGGCACCGACGCCGCCGCCAGCCGCGGCGTCCGCATCGTCGGCACCTTCCCGGCCGGGAGCCACCCGCCCATCACCTACCCCTTCGCGCTGACCCGCCGCGCCGAGGGCAAGGCGGAGGCGCGCGCCCTGCTCGCCTTCCTCGCCGGGCCCGACGCGGCGCCGGTCTGGCAGCGCCACGGCTTCTCCCTCGCCCGGTGACGGCGGTTTTTGGCGGAGCGTGCCGGCGGATGGCGCTACACTCGCCGCCATGACCGCCGAGGCCTCCTCCGACACGGCCAGGGACACCGGCCAGCTCAGCCTGCGCATCGACCTGCCGCAGGGCCGCATCGGCCCCGGCAAGATCGACCTCCTCGAGGCGATCGACCGCGAGGGCTCCATCTCCGCCGCCGGCCGCGCCCTGGGGATGAGCTACAAGCGCGCTTGGGACCTGGTCGATGCGCTGAACAGGCTGCTCGGCCAGGCGGCGGTGGCGGCAAGCCCCGGCGGCCATCGCGGCGGCGGCGCGAGGCTGACCGATGCCGGCCGCAGCCTGGTCGCCGACTACCGTGCCATCGAGCGCGCCGCCCAGCGCGCGGCGGAGCCCCGCCTCGCCGCCTTGCTGCGGCGGACCATGGGCCAGGTTGGCTGAGCCCGGCCGGGCTGATAGGCTGGCGGCCCCGCCGAGGTACCCCCCGTCTTCCGTGCTCCACCATCCCACCTCCCGCCTGGCCCTCCGCGCGGCCACCGCCGAGGCGCATGAGCGGCTGCACCAGATCCCTGCCTTCCAGGCCCTTGCCGAGGGCCGGCTGGACCGCGCCGGCTATGCCAGGCTGCTGCGCCGCCTGCTCGGCTTCCACACGGCCATCGAGGCCGGCCTCGCCGCCGCCCCCACCCTCGCCCCCTACGGCATCGACCTTGCCGCGCGCCGCCGCGCGCCGCTGCTGCGGGCAGACCTCGCCGATCTCGGCGTCCCGCCCATTGCGCCCCTCGCCCCCGTCCCCGGCTTCGCCACCGCCGCCCGGGCGCTCGGCGCCGTCTATGTGACCGAAGGCTCCACCCTCGGCGGCCGCCAGCTCGCCCGCGGCCTCGACCGGCTGCTGCCGGCGGGGCAGGGGAGGAGCTTCCTCCTCGGCCATGGCGCCCGGCACGGGGCGATGTGGGCCGCCTGCTGCGCCGCCATCGAGGCCTGCGGCGCCGAGCCCGGCGGCCTCGCCGGCATGCTGTCCGGCGCCGCCGAGACCTTCGCCGCCTTCGAGGCCTGGTTCTCTTGACCCTGGCATTGCCACGGCGGGCCGGGTAAGGAACGCCCCCATGCCGCGCCCCGCCCGACCCATCGCCCTCGCCCTGCTGCTGGCTGCAGCCCTGCCCCTGCCGGCGGGCGCGCAGCTGCCGCCGCAATCCCAGGCCGCGGCGCAGGCCAACCGCATCGTGGCTGTGGTCAATGGCGAGGTGGTGAGCCGCGCCGACATCGTCGGCCGCGCTCGGCTCTTCGCGCTCAATGCCGGCATCGCCGTGGCGCCGGAGACGCTGGACCGCCTCACCCCGCAGGTGACCCGCCTGCTGGTCGACGAGCGCCTCCGCCTGCAGGAGGTGCAGCGCCGCCGCATCCCCGTCACCGACACCGACGTCGCCGATGCGGTGAAGGAGCTGGAGCAGCGCAACAACCTGCCGGCCGGTGCGCTCAGCCAGCAGCTCCGCCAGGTCGGCGTGCAGCCGCGCGTGCTCTACGACCAGATCCGCACCCAGATCGGCTGGGCCCGGCTGCTGCGCCAGCAGCTCGGCCCCACCGCCGTCCCCTCCGATGCCGAGGTGCAGGAGACGATCCGCGCCGCCGCCGCCCGCACCGGCCAGCCGGAATACCTGCTCTCCGAGATCTTCATCCCGCTCGACGACCCGCGGAACGAGGCGGAGGTCAACCGCTTCACCGACGAGGTGATCCGCCAGCTCCGCGCCGGCATTCCCTTCCCCGTTGCCGCGACCCAGTTCAGCCAGTCGCAGACCGCGTTGCAGGGCGGCGACCTCGGCTGGACCCGGAAGGAGGAGCTGGATCCCGCCGTCGCCGCCGTCGCCGAGCGCATGCCGCCCGGCGCCGTCAGCAACGCCATCAAGGTGCCCGGCGGCTTCCAGATCGTCGCCATGCGCCAGAAGCGCGAGAGCGGCCGCGACCTCGCCACGCTGATCAGCGTCCGCCAGGCCTATTTCCCCTTCGCCGGCACGCTCGACCCGAACAACCCGACGCAGCAGCAGCGCGACCAGGTGGAGAAGGCCCAGCGCCTCGCCGCCAGTGCCCGGAGCTGCGACGCCGTCGAGGCCGCGGCCAAGGGCGCCGGCGGCGGCGACCGCGCGGCCGATCCCGGCCAGATCCGCCTCGAGACGGTGAACCCGCCGCCGCTGCGCGCCATGCTGGCCGGCCTCACGCCGGGCAAGCCCTCGCAGCCCATCCTGACGCCGGAGGGCGTGCTGGTGATGATGGTCTGCTCCCGCGAGCAGCGGAACCTCGCCGAGCTGACCCCCGACCAGGCCAAGCAGCAGCTCCTCCGCGACCGCATCGAGCTGCTCTCCCGCCAGCTTCAGCGCGACCTGCGCCGCCGTGCGGTGATTGAGATGCGGAGCTGAACGCGCTTCCCTCGCTCCGGGAGACGATCGCCCGCCACGGGCTCGATGCGCGGAAGTCGCTCGGCCAGCATTTCCTGCTGGACGAGGCGCTGTGCGGCCGCATCGCCGGCCTCGCCGGGGATTTGGCGGGGCGGCATGTGCTGGAGGTCGGCCCCGGCCCCGGCGGCCTGACGCGCGCCCTGCTGGCCGGCCCGGCCGAGACGGTGACGGCGGTGGAGCTCGACCGCCGCGCCATCGCCGCGCTTGCCGAGCTGGAGGCCGCCTATCCCGGCCGCCTCCGCGTGATCGAGGCGGATGCGCTCACCATCGATGTCGCGGCGCTGGTGCCTGCCCCGCGCGCCATCCTCGCCAACCTGCCCTACAACGTGGCGACGCCCTTGCTGGTCGGCTGGCTGCGCGCCGCCGCCGCCGTCACCGGCATGGCGCTGATGTTCCAGCAGGAGGTCGCCGAGCGCATCTGCGCCGCGCCGGGGACGGGGGCCTATGGCCGGCTCGGCGTCCTCGCCCAGTGGCGCTGCCGCTGCGAGCTGCTGCTGCGCCTGCCGCCCGGCGCCTTCAGCCCACCGCCGAAGGTCTGGTCCGCGGTGGTCGGTCTGACCCCGCATGCGGAGGACCCGGGCGATGCCCTGTTCCGCACCATGGAGCGGCTGACCGCCGCCGCCTTCGGCCAGCGCCGCAAGATGCTGCGCGGCGCGCTCAAAGCACTCGGCGATGCGGAGGGGCTGCTGGCCGAATCCGGCATCGCCGGCGACCGCCGGGCGGAGACGCTGAGCATCGCCGAATTCGACCGCCTCGCCCGGGTGCTGCTCGCCCGGGGCTGACGGACGTTGCGGCGCGAGAACGGGTCTTGGCCCGGCGGCGCCGCTTCGTCACCCTGCCGCATTGTCCTCGAGGTGACGCATGGCCGCAGTGGTCGATCCATTCCAGGGTGACGAGGCGCTCCCGGCGCGGGCCGCGGTGGTGGTGATCGGCGGCGGCGTCATCGGCGTCATGGCCGCGCTGACGCTCGCCGAGCGCGGCGTCTCCGTCGCCCTGGTGGAGAAGGGCCGCATCGCCGGCGAGCAGTCCAGCCGCAACTGGGGCTGGTGCCGCAAGATGGGCCGCCACCCGGCCGAGATCCCCCTCTCCCTCGAAGCCCTCCGTCAGTGGGAGGGGATGGATGCGCGGCTCGAAGCATCCACCGGCTACCACCGCGCCGGCGTGGTCTACCTGCACGAGACGCCGCGGCACACCGCCGTGCACGAGGCCTGGCTCGAGCATGCGCGGCAATGGCAGATCGATGCCCGCCTGCTGACGCCGGACCAGGTGGCGGCGATGTTCCCCGAGACCACCCGCCGCTGGGCCGGCGGGCTCCACACGCCGAGCGACGGCAGGGCCGAGCCCTCGCTCGCCGTGCCGGCCATGGCCCGCGCCGCCCGCCGCGCCGGCGCCGCGATCCTCACCGAGTGCGCCGTGCGCGGCCTTGACCTGGCGGGCGGCCGCGTCGCCGGCGTCGTCACCGAGCGCGGGCGGATCGCCTGCGACGGCGTGATCCTCGCCGCCGGCGCCTGGTCGCGCCTCTTCCTCGGCAACCATGGCGTTGACTTCCCGCAGCTGAAGATCCTCGGCTCCGTCCTCCGCACCGAGACGCTGGAGGGCTTGCCGGAGATGGCGGTCGGCGCCTCCGACTGGGCCTTCCGCAAGCGGCGGGACGGCGGCTACACCGTGGCCCAGCGCGGCGCCAGCGTCGCCGAGATCGTACCCGACAGCTTCCGCCTGATGGGCGACTTCCTGCCCTCGCTCCGCAAGCAGTGGCATGAGCTGCGGCTCCGCGTCGGCGGCCGCTTCCTCGAGGAATGGCGCATGCCGCGCCGCTGGTCGATGGACGAGGTGACGCCCTTCGAGCGCGTCCGCGTGCTCGACCCGGCGCCCGTTCCCGGCATCCTCGCCGAGGCGCAGGCCAACCTCGCCCGCGACTTCCCGGCCTTCAAGGCGATGCGCGTCGCCGGTAGCTGGGGCGGGCTGATCGATGCGACGCCGGATGCGGTGCCGGTCATCGGCCCGGTCGCGGCGCTGCCGGGCTTGGTCCTGGCGAGCGGCTTCTCCGGCCATGGCTTCGGCCTCGGCCCCGGCGCCGGGCGGCTGGCTGCGGAGCTTGCCATCGGCGCGCCGCCCGTCGTGGATCCCTCGCCCTTCCGGCTGGAACGCTTCGCCCGCGCCACCCGCCACGCCGCCTGAACCGGAGAGCCCCGCATGCGCCGCCTCTGCCTCCTCGCCCTGCTCGCGCTCGGCCTCGCCGCCGAACCCGCCGCGGCCCAGCCCCGCCCAAGCGGCTCGGCGACGCTCGATGCGATCCGCGCCCGCGGCCAGCTTCTCTGCGGCGTCTCCGGCGAGATCGCCGGATTCTCGCTGGCCGACAGCCGCGGCGAGGTCCAGGGACTCGATGCTGACTACTGCCGCGCCATCGCCGCCGCCGTGCTCGGCGACGCCAAGCGCGTCCGCTTCGTCAACCTCTCAGCGCAGACCCGCTTCACCGCCCTGCAGTCGGGCGAGATCGACGTGCTGATCCGCAATACCGGCTGGTCGCTGACGCGCGAGGGCAATCTCGGCCTGCTCTTCGCCGCGACGAATTTCTGGGACGGCACCACCTTCATCGTCCGCGCCGACAGCGGCGTGACGGAGCCCGGCCAGCTCGACGGCGCCAGCGTTTGCGTCCGCCCGGGGACGAGCACGGAGCTCGACCTCGCCGACTTCTTCCGCACCCGCTCCATGCGCTTCACCCCGGTGATGATCGGCGGCGTGACCGAGGTGCAGGAGGCCTTCCTCGCCGGCCGCTGCGATGCCTTCACCACCGATGCCTCGCAGCTTGCCGGCTTCCGCTGGCGGCTCGGGCCGGAGCGGGCGAAGAACTACCGCATCCTGCCGCAGATGATCAGCACCGGCCCCTCCGGCTCCATGGTGCGCAAGGGCGACGACCGCTGGTTCGACGTGGTGCGCTGGGTCCACTTCGCCCTGCTGACGGCCGAGCAGCTGGAGGTCCGCAGCACCGACCTCGCCAGGCTGGAGGGGAGCACCAACCCCGACATCCGCCGGCTGCTCGGGCGCGAGGGCAATCTCGGCGAGGCGCTCGGCCTCGACAACCGCTGGGCCTATGAGGCGATCCGCCAGGTCGGCAATTACGGCGAGATGTGGGAGCGCTCGATCACCCCGATGGGCGTGGAGCGCGGCCCGAACGCGCTCTGGACCAAGGGCGGTCTGCAATTCGCTCCGCCCATGCGCTGATCAGCCAATCCCGAACCAGGCCAGCAGCCCCGCAAGCGTTGCGACGGAGAGGAGCGTGCTCGCCAGCACCGTCGCACCCGAGCGCGCTGCGCCGATCCGGTAGCGCTCGGCCAGGAGGAAGGCGTTCGCGCCCGTCGGCAGCGCCGCCGCGGTCACCGCGACCGCCATCTCCAGCCGGCCAAGGCCGATCGCCAGGCCGGCCAGCCAGACCAGGGCCGGCATCGCCAGCAGCTTCAGCACCGTCGCCACCACCGTCTCCCGCCAGGCGCTGGCGACATCGAAGCGCGCGAGGCTGCCGCCCAGGCAGAACAGCGCGACCGGCGGCGCCGCACCGCCGAGCAGCGACAGCGTCTGCCGCACCACGCCGGGCGGCGGCGGCAGGCCGAGGAGGCGCCAGGCCAGCGCCGCCACCACCGCCATGACGATCGGGTTCCGCGCCACGCCGAGCAGCGTCGCCCGCAGCACCCGCCGCCAGGGCGCCCGCGCATGCAGCCCGATCTCGGCGACGACGGTCGCGGTGCCGAGCAGCAGCATGGAGTGCAGCGCGAGGATCGCCAGCAGCATCGCCAGCGCCCCCTGCCCATAGGCCGCGAGAATGAGCGGGATGCCCATCATCACCGTGTTGCCGAAGGTGGAGTCGAGCGCCAGCATCCCCGCCTGGCCGAGCGGCATGCGCCGCCGCGCCAGCACCAGCACGCCCGCATAGAGCACCGCCGTGCCGAGGAAGAAGGCGAGCGCAGCCCGCCCGCCGCCACTCGCACCGCTGGTGCCGCCGAGGAAGAGCAGCGCGGGCGCGCAGAAGGTGAAGACGAAGCGGTTCAGCGCGGCAAAGCCCGGCGCGTCGATGAAGCCCCGGCGGGCCATCGCCCAGCCGAGGCCGATGATGACGAAGACCGGCCCGACGACCTCGAGGACCGCGCCCAAGCTACTCCCCCAGCAGCCCGGCGACGAAGCCCGGCAGCCAGGGCAGGCGGCTCCGCCGCGTCCGCGCCGCATGCAGGATGGCGCGCGCCGCGGCGACGGTGGCGGCGAAGTCGTCATTCACCAGCACATGGTCGAATTCATCCCAGTGCCGCATCTCCTCGCGCGAGGCGGCCATGCGCCGGGCGATCTCCTCCTCAGCGTCCTGGCCGCGGCCGCGCAGCCGGCGCTCCAGCTCGGCGAGGCTCGGCGGCAGGAGGAAGATGCCGACGACGTCGTCCGGCATCGCCGCCTTCAGCAGCCGGTGCCCCTGCCACTCGATGTCGAAGAGCACGTCCTGCCCCGCCGCCAGCGCCGTCTCCACCGCGGCGCGCGGGGTGCCGTAGGAGCGGCCGAGGAAGCTGGCATGCTCCAGGAACTCGCCCGCCGCGACGCCGGCCGCGAATTGCTCGGGGCTGCGGAAGAAGTAGTGCACGCCCTCCTGCTCGCCCGGCCGCGGCGCGCGGGTCGTCGCGCTGACCGAGAGGCGCAGCTCCGGCTCCAGCTCCAGCAGCGCGCGGGAGATGCTGGTCTTGCCGCCCCCCGGCGCCGCGGCGAGGACGAGGCAGCAGCCCTTACGCATCATTCCACATTCGCCGCCTGCTCCTTCAGCCGCTCGATCGCGGCCTTCAGCTCGAGCCCGGTGCGGGTGAGGGGGATGGAGGCGGATTTCGAGCAGAGCGTGTTCGCCTCCCGCACGAATTCCTGGGTGAGGAAGTCGAGCTTGCGGCCCGCACCCTCGCCGGCCTGCAGCAGGGCGCGGGCTGCCTCGATATGGGCGCCGAGCCGGTCCAGCTCCTCCCGCACGTCGGATTTCTGGGCGAGCAGCGCCACTTCCTGCGCCAGCCGCTCCTCCGGCACCCGCGCCGTGCCGGCCTCGCCGAGCAGCGCCGCGAGCTGGTCCAGCATCCGCCGCCTTTGCGCCTCCGGCTGGTCCGCCGCCTCGGCGATAGCCCGCTCGCGCAGCGCCGCGACCTCGTCGAGCAGCCCGGCGAGGATGTCACGCAGCTTGGCCCCCTCCTCGCGCCGGGCGGCGACCAGCCCGTCCAGCGCCCGGCCCCAGGCGGCGGCGAGCTCGCCGCGCTTCGCCTCCTCCAGCGCCTCGTCCGGCTCCGGAACCTCCGTCCGCATGATGCCGGGGAGCCCCAGCAGCGCCTCCGCCCGCGGCGGCGCGCTGCCCGGGATGCGCGCGGCAAGGTCGAGCGCCAGCCGCAGGGCCTGGTCGAGCGCCGCCGGGTCGACGGCCAGCCGGGGCCGCTCCTCGCGCTTCAGGCTGAGGGTCGCCGAAACATTGCCGCGCTTCAGTCGCCTGGTGAGCGCCTCGCGCAGCCCCGCCTCCAGCGCGTCCTGCCCGTTCGGCAGCCTGAAGCGGAGGTCGAGCCCCCGCCCGTTCACGCTGCGGAGTTCCCAGACGAAGCCGGTGCCATCGGCCAGCACGCCGCTCTCGCGCGCGAAGCCGGTCATGCTCATAAGAGTGCCCATCGCCGCGCCTTGTCCCGCGCGGCGCGGCGGGATGCAAGCGATGGCAGCGTGGCGGCATGTGCTGGTGACGGGGGCCTCCTCCGGCCTCGGGCGGGCGCTCGCCCTCGCCTGCGCGGGGGAGGGGAGGGTGCTCCATCTCGGCGGCCGCGACGCGGCCCGGCTGGAGCTGGTGGCCGAGGCCTGCCGCGCCGTCGGCGCCACCGCCCGGGCGCGGGTGGTCGATGTCCGGGACGCCGCGGCGATGGCCGATTGGGTCGCCTCCGCCGGCCGCCTCGACCTCGTCCTCGCCAATGCCGGCATCTCCGCCGGCACCGGCGGCCGGGTGGAGCCTGCCCATGTCGCGCGCTCGGTCTTCGAGACCAATGTGACGGGCGTGCTGAACACCGCCCTCCCGGCACTCGAGGCCATGGCCGCCCAGCCGCCCGGCCCGGACGGGGTGCGCGGCCGGGTCGCCGTGGTCGCCTCCGTCGCCGCCTTCGTCGCCGCCCCCGGCGCGCCCGCCTATTGCGCCAGCAAATCCGCGGTGCAGCGCTGGGCGGAGGCGCTGGACGCCAGCGAGCGCCGGCGGGGAATTCGTCTGTACGCCGTCTGCCCGGGCTATATCCGCACGCCGATGACCGCCCGCAACGCCTTCCCGATGCCCCTGCTCATGGAGCCGGAGGAGGCAGCGCGGCGGACGCTCGCCGGCATCGCCGCCGGCCGGACCCGCATCGCCTATCCCCTGCCGCTCTACCTGGCGGCCCGGCTGGCGGGCGCCCTGCCGCCCGGCTTCCGCGCCCTGGTCTTCAATCGGTTCCCGGCGAAGGAGTAGCCGCCTTCCGCCGCCGTCCCGCGCGCTTGGCCAGCAGGTTCAGCCCCTCCACCGCCGCGGCGAAGGCCATCGCCACATAGACGAAGCCCTTCGGCACATGCACGCCGAAGCCCTCGGCCATCAGCACCATCCCGATCATGACGAGGAAGGCGAGGGCCAGCATCACCACCGTCGGGTTGCGCTCCATGAAGCGGGAGAGCGCATCCATCGACAGCAGCATGGCCAGCACCGAGACGACGATCGCGGTCGCGATGATCCAGAACTCCCGCGTCAGCGCGACGGCGGCGAGGATGCTGTCCACCGAGAAGACCAGGTCCAGCAGTAGGATCTGGATGACCGTCGTCCAGAAGCCCGCGACCCGCGCATCCGCCTGATGCGCCGCCTCCTGGCTGTCCGGGTCGACGCGGTGATGGATCTCGACCACCGCCTTGCCGATCAGGAACAGCCCGCCGCCGAGCAGGATCAGGTCCTTGCCCGAGAAATCCATCCCCGCCACCGCGAAGAGCGGCCGCGTCAGCGACAGCAGCCAGGATGCCCCCGCCAGCATGGCGAAGCGCATCAGCACGGCGAGGCCGAGGCCGATGCGCCGGGCATTGACGCGCTGCGCCTCCGGCAGCCGGTTGGAGAGGATGGCGATGAAGACGAGGTTGTCGATGCCGAGCACCACCTCCATCGCGATGAGCGCCACCAGCGCGACGACGATTTCGCTGTCCATTCGACTCTCTTTCCCGGTCGGGCGGCGTAACGCTTCTTCACGACCGACGTTGCCGCCGGGCCTTGGACCCGGCTTTACCCGCCCCACCTCCTCAACATAACCCCATTGCGGAGACGGTATTTGGGCATCCTCGGCCAAGCGAGGCTCGGCCTCGTCCTGGCGCGGCGTGAATTGCGCGGCGGGCTGCGGTCTTTGCGCATCGTGCTCGCCTGCCTCGCCCTCGGCGTCGCCGCCATCGCCGCGGTAGGCACCCTCCGCGCCGGCATCCAGGCCGGGCTCCGGGCCGATGGCGCCCGCATCCTCGGCGGCGATGTCGAGGTCAGGGGAGGGTCCCGCCCCCTGCCGCCGGAGCTGCTCGCCTGGGCGGCCGCCCGCGGCGCCGCGCCCTCGGCCATCACCACGCTCCGCGCCATGGCCGTCTCGCCGAAGGGCGAGCGCATGCTGGTCGAGCTGAAGGCGGTGGATGGCGCCTACCCGCTGATCGGCCGGCTGGAGCTCGACCCGCCCCTGCCGCTGGCCACCGGCACCCTGGCGCTCGACCCTCTGGTCGCCGAGCGCCTCGGCCTCGCCCTCGGCGACGAGGTGCGGGTGGGCGAGGCGCGCCTCCGCTTCGCCGCCACGGTGAAGGCGGAGCCCGACAAGGTGGCGACGCCCGCCCTCTTCGGACCCCGCGCCCTGATCGCCGCCGCCACCCTGGCCGAGACCCAGCTGATCCAGCCCGGCAGCCTCTACCAGAACGACCTGCGCCTCCGCCTGCCCGCCGGCGCCGACCCGAAGGCCTTCGCCGAGAGCCTGCAGCGCGACTTCGCCGCCGAGGGCTGGCGCGTCCGCACCGCCGATGCGGCGGAGCCGGGGGTGAATCGCTTCCTCGATCGCTCCGCCTCCTTCCTGACGCTGGCCGGCCTCACCGCGCTCCTGGTGGGGGGGATCGGGGTCGCCACCGGCGTGCGCGCCTGGCTCGAGGCGCGGGCGCGGTCCATCGCCACGCTGCGCTGCCTCGGCGCTCCGTCCTCGGTCATCTTCCTCACCTACCTGATCCAGGTGATGGCGCTGGCCGGGCTCGGCATCGTCATCGGCTTGGTAGCAGGCTACGGGCTGACCTGGGCGGCCGCGCAGGCCCTCTCCGGTTCGCTGCCGGTGCCGCCGCGCCTCGCCCCCTATCCGCGGCCGCTGATCGCGGCGGCGCTCTACGGCTTCCTCACCGCGCTTGCCTTCACCCTCTGGCCGCTCGGCCGGGCGGCGCGCATCTCGGGTGCGGCGCTGTTCCGCGATGCCGTCCAGCCCGCCGCCGGCCGCCCGTCCTGGACGGTGCTGGCCCTCAATGCGCTCGCCGCCCTGGCGCTGATCGGCCTCGTCATCCGCAGCTCGGGCGACCCCTACTTCGCCGCCGGCTTCTGCGGCGCGGCGATCGGGGCGTTGCTGCTCTTCCGCCTCGGCGCGGCGGGGCTGATGCTGCTCGCCCGGCGGCTCGGCCATCTGCGGCGGCCGGCGCTCCGCCTCGGCCTCGCCAACCTGCACCGACCGGGGGCGCCGACCGTGCTGCTCGTGGTCTCGCTCGGCATCGGGCTGACGACGCTCGCCGCCATCGCCCAGATCGAGGGCAATCTCCGCCGCGAGCTGGCCGGGGAGATGCCGGCCAATGCGCCCAATTTCTTCTTCATCGACATCCAGTCGGACCAGGTGCAGCGCTTCGACGCGGTCGCCCGCGGCATCCCCGGCATCGAGGAGGTGAAGCGGGTGCCGAGCCTCCGTGCCCGGGTCGCCGCGGTGAAGGGCATTCCCGCCGAGCAGTTCCAAACGACGCCCGAGACCGCCTGGGCGCTGCGCGGCGACCGCGGCCTGACCTACACCCCGACGCCGCCCGAGGGCACCCGCCTGGTTGCCGGCCAGTGGTGGGCGGCCGACTACCGCGGCGCGCCGCTGCTCTCCTTCGAGGCCAACATCGCCAAGGGCTGGAGTGTCGGGATCGGCGACGTCATCACCCTCAACATCCTCGGCCGCAACATCGACTTCACCATCGCCAACCTGCGCGAGGTGAACTGGCGCGGCCTCGGGCTGAACTTCGCCATGGTCGCCTCGCCCGGGCTGCTGGAGGCGGCGCCGCACACCCACATCGCCACCCTCCGCGGCGATGCGGCGCAGGATGCGACGGTGCTCCGCATCCTCACCGACGCCTTCCCCAACATTACCGGCATCCGCGTGCGGGATGCGCTGGAGGCGGTGGCGACGCTGCTCGGCCGCATCGGGACGGCGATGTCGGCGGTCGGCGGGGTGACGCTGCTGGCGGGGGGCCTGGTCCTGGCCGGCGCCGTCGCCGCCGGGCAGCGCCAGCGGGTGCGGGACGCGGTGGTGCTGAAGACGATCGGCGCGACGCGCGCGCAGATCCGCGCGGCCTGGCTGGTGGAGTATGCGCTGGTCGGGCTGGTCGCCGGCGCGCTGGCGGCGGTCGCCGGCAGCGCCGCCTCCTGGGCCGTCGTCACCCTGGTGATGCAGGCGCATTGGGCGCCGCTGCCGGGGACGCTCGCCCTGACGGTGCTCGGCTGCACGCTGCTGACGCTGCTCTGCGGCCAGATCGGCACCGCGCTCGCATTGCGGGCCCGCCCGGCGCCGCTGTTGCGGAACGAGTAAGCGGCGATGCACACTTCTTCACATGAACTTGGGCGGCCGCATGCCCATATAGCGGGAGCCGGTGGCTCCCTCGCCCGCCGGCCGGAGAGGTTGTGAGGCGGTGATGGGTTTGCCGCTCCCGAATCCCGTTGAAACGGGTTACAGCTTGTCCATATAAACCGCATCGCGGGGATAACCCCCTTTGGGAGGTTCGAGACACCAATGGCCCTTCAACCCGACTATCGCGCTACGACGGGTGCGCCTGGCTGGGGTCGTGCGTCGACCGCCGACGCGGTCGCCGTCGATGCCGGGCTCCGGGCGTATATGCTCCGGGTCTACAACTGGATGGCTTCGGGGCTGGTGCTGACAGGCATCGTCGCATACCTGATCGCCAACGTCCCTGAGCTCCAGGCGCTCTTCTATCAGCGCGTGATGACGCCGCGCGGCGCCGCCGTGCAGCCGACCATCCTGGCCTATGTCGCGATGTTCGCGCCGCTGGCCTTCGTGCTGGTGCTGAGCTTCGGCATCAACCGCCTGTCCAAGACCACGGCGCAGGCGCTGTTCTGGGCCTTCGCTGCGGTGATGGGCGCCAGCATGGCGCATATCTTCCTGGTGTTCACCGGCGCCTCGGTGGCGCGCGCCTTCTTCGTGACGGCCGGCATGTTCGCCGCCATCAGCCTCTACGGCTACACGACGAAGACCGACCTGACGCGGATGGGCAGCTTCATGATGATGGGCCTGTTCGGCATCATCATCGCGGGCCTGGTGAACATGTTCATCGGCTCGACGGCGCTGCAGTTCGCCATCAGCGTGCTCGGCGTGGTAGTCTTCACCGGGCTGACCGCCTGGGACACCCAGCGGATCAAGGCGGACTATGTCGAGCACGCCTATGCCGAGGGCACGGACGAGGCCGGCAAGCGCAGCGTGATGGATGCGCTCGGCCTCTACCTGAACTTCATCAACCTGTTCCAGCTGATGATGCAGTTCATGGGCGTGCGCCAGAGCGACAACTGATCGCTGCCGCAAGGCGCGAGGACGGGCCCCGGGGAGCGATCCCCGGGGCCTTTTTCATGGGCGGAGCTGCAGCACCCGCCCTGCGCCCTCGTCCGTCAGCAGGTAGAGGAAGCCGTCCGGCCCCTGCAGCAGCTGGCGGAAGCGCGTCCGCCCCTGCAGCAGCCGCTCCTCCCCCGTCACCCGGTCGCCCTCGGTCGAGAGCCGCACCAGCCCCGGCGGGTTGAGCGCCGCGAGGAACAGGCTGCCGCGCCAGGCGGGGAAGGCATCGCCCGAGTAGAAGGCGATGCCGGAGGGGCTGACGGAGGGCACCCAGTAATGCGCCGGCTCCTCCATGTCGGGCCGCGACGTGCCCTCGCCGATTCGGCTGCCGTCGTAGTCGACGCCCTTGGTGACGACCGGCCAGCCGTAATTCCGCCCGGGCCGGAGGATGTTCACCTCGTCCCCGCCGCGGGCGCCGAACTCCGCCTCCCACAGGCTGCCCGTCCAGGGGTTGACGGCCAGGCCCTGCGGGTTGCGGTGGCCGTAGGTGAAGATCTCCGCCCGCACCCCCGGCCGCCCGGCAAGGGGGTTGTCGGCCAGCGCCGCGCCGTTCCGCGCCAGGCGCAGAACCTTGCCGCCCAGGTCGTCGAGCCGCTGCGCCCGCGCCTTGGTCGTGTAGCGATCGCCCGTCGAGAGGTACATCGCCCCGTCCGGGCCGAAGGCGATGCGGCAGCCGTAGTGGTTGCGCCCGCTCTCCTGCGGCGGTGTCGCATCGAGGATGGGCGTCGCCCCTTCGAGCGCCGTGGCATCGGCGGAGAGCCGGGCGCGGACCAGCCGCGTCAGCGCCCCGCCCTGCACCAGCGCCGCCTGGCAGAGATAGACCTCCCGCGTCCGCTGGAAGTCGGGCGCGAGGGCGACGTCGAGCAGCCCGCCCTGGCCGCGCACCTCCACCTCCGGCACGCCGGCGAGCGGCGGGGAGACCGCGCCGTCGCGCCCGACCAGGCGCATCCGCCCTGGCCGCTCGGTCAGCAGCAGCCGCCCATCGGGCAGGAAGGCGCCGCCCCAGGGGCGCTCGAGGCCGGTGGCGAATTCCGCCACGCGAAAGCCGGCCGGGCTTTGCGCCGCGGCCGGCAGGACCCAGGGAAGGGTCAGGGGAAGGGAGAGGAAGGTCTGCAGGATGCGCTTCATCCCACGGAGATGGGGGCCGCCGGCCGAACCGGGACCCCCTTTCGCCATCAGTCGATCTGGCCGGCGATCCAGTCCTTCAGCGCCGTCTTTGGCAGGGCGCCGACCTTGGTGTCGAGCAGCTTGCCGTCCTTGAAGAGCAGCATGGTCGGGATGCCCCGCACCGCATACTCGTTCGGCGTCATCGGGTTCTCGTCGATGTTGACCTTGGCGATAGTCAGCTTGCCGTCATACTCGCGGGCGATGTCGTCGAGGATCGGGCCGACCATCCGGCAGGGCCCGCACCACTCCGCCCAGAAATCGACCAGCACGGGGCCGGAGGCGTCCAGCACGTCCTGCTTGAAGCTGTCGTCGGTCACGGCCTTGGTGAGTTCGCTCATCGTTCTGCGCCTCGCTCCTGGGGCCGGGAAGGCCCCATCGTGATGTAAGAATTCGTCACAGGGCGCGCCTGGGTCAAGGCCGGTCCCACCGCGGGGCGGCTATGCCGGGCGCGCGGGGAGATGCGCGTCCAGCAGTTCGCCCGGCAGCGGCATCAGCCGCGCGCCATAGGTCCAGACCAGGGCGCACTCGAGCGCCCGGCCGGGGAAGGCCTGGCGCAGCACCGCCCGGTAGGCCGCCATCTGCCGCAGGTAGAGCGGCGCGACTTCCTCGGGCGTCGCGGGCGGCGGGCGGTTGGTCTTGTAGTCGAGCACCAGCACGCGGTCGGACGAGACCACCAGCCGGTCGACCTGGCCCGTCACCAGCTGCCCCGCGATCCGGCCGGCGATCGGCGCCTCGGCCAGGCTCCCCGGCCCGAAGGCGGCGGCGATGGCGGGGGCGGCGAGGAGCGCCAGCACCTCCTCCAGCATCTCCGCCTGCTCCTCGGGCTCCAGCCCATGGCCGGGCCGGGCGAGGAAACGCGCCGCGGCCTCCCGCTGCTCCTCCGGCGCCCGCTCCGGCAGGTGCTGGAGGAGGGCGTGCATCACCCGGCCGCGGCGGAAGCGCCGCCCGTCCGGGTCGGCCGCGCCATGCGGGGCGGCGGCGGGCGTCTCCTGCTCGCCGGGCAGAGCGGAGGGGCTGAGCGCCGCCTCGGCCGCCTCGGCCGGCGCGGCGCGCGTCGCCCAGTCCGGCAGCGGCCCGGCCTCGGCCGCCTCGGCGGCGGCGCTGTCGGGCACTGCCTCCTCCTCCTGGTGGCATTCCAGCCGCCAGTGGATGCAGTCGCCGAAATCGCAGGCCGCCGGCGCGCCGAAGCCGAGATGGTCGAAGCGATGCTCCGCCGCGCCCTTGATCCGCCGGAAGCCGGCCGCGACATGCAGGTACCACTCGCCCGGCTCCTTGCCCCAGCCGCAGACCACCAGCCGGTCCTCGGCGCGGGTCAGGGCGACATAGAGCAGCCGGTTCTCCTCCTCCTGCCGCCGCGCCTCGTCGGCGGCTTTCGCGGCGAGGAAGGCCGGGGCGTGGAAGCCCTTGTTCGGCGCCCAAAGGGGAAGGTGGAAGCCATCCCCCTCCAGCCAGCGGATCGCCTCGGAGCCGGTGCCGCTGCCGACATCGGGGAGGATGACGATCGGCGCCTGCAGCCCCTTGGCATTGTGGACGGTCATGATGCGCACCGCATCGCCCGCCGCCTCGGCCTCCCGCTTCACCTCGGCGCCGCCCTGGCGCAGCCAGTGGAGGAAGCCCTGCAGGCTCGGGGGATGCCGCCGCTCATGGGTCAGCGCCGCATGCAGCAGCTCGTCCAGCACATCCGCCGCCTCCGGCCCGAGGCGCGCCAGCAGCCGCGCCCGGCCGCGGGTGCCATCCATCGAGGGCTCGCCCAGCACCTCGGCCAGCAGCGCATGCGGGGTGACGAGGTCGGCGCGGTCCGCCAGCCGCGCCAGCCAGGCCGCCGCCCGCGCCACGGTGCCATCCGCCGCCTCGTCCCGATGCGCCATCAGCGCGCGCCAGAGCGAGCCCGTGCGGCCATGCGCCAGGGCCAGCAGCCCCTCTTCGGAGAGGCCGATCAGCGGGCTCTTCAGCAGCGCGGCGAGCTGAAGATCATCCTCGGGCAGCAGCAGCACGTCGCAGAGCGCCAGCAGGTCCATCACCGCGATATGCTCGACGAGCTTGACGCGGGTGACGCCCGCGACCGGCACCTGCCGCGCCTTCAACGCGCGGACCAGCAGCGGGACGAGGGCGACATTCGCCTGCTTGCGCAGCAGCACCAGCACATCGCCCGCGCGCACGCCGCGGCCCCGCGCCTCGAGGCGCTCATGACGGATCATATGGTCGATGCGCGCCGCCAGCGCCTCCGCCATCAGCGCATCGGCGCTCGCCACGCGCTCCGGCTCGAGCGGAACGAGCCAGGGCTCGGGCGCCGGCGTCTCGGCGGGGCGGAGCAGCGGCCAGAGCTCGACGCAGCCGGCATGGCCGAGCCGGTCGGGTAGGTGGCGCAGCGGCGCGCCATCGGCGACGACGCCCTGCCGCGCCGCCCCATCGGCGAAGACGGCATCGACGAGGGCCAGCACCGGCGCCGTCGAGCGGAAGGAGACGTCGAGCTGCACCTGGCGGAACTCGCCGCCGCCATCCAGCACCTGGCGCCCGTAATGCCCCTGCCAGGTGGCGAAGCCGGCGGCGTCCGCTCCCTGGAAGCCGTATATTGCCTGCTTGATGTCGCCGACGGCGAAGACCGTGCGGCGCGGCGCCGGCGCCTCCACCGCCGCGGCCGAGAGCGAGCGGGCCCGGCCGCGCTCGACGCCCGCACCCGCAAAGAACTCCGCCGTCAGCGCTGCGGCGATGCCCCATTGCGCCGGGTTGCTGTCCTGCGCCTCGTCGAGCAGGACGTGGTCGAGCCCGCCATCGAGCTTGTAGAGCACCCAGGCGCTGCCCGGATCCTGCAGGATGCGCCGCACATGGTCGATCAGGTCGCCATAGCCGAGCAGCCCGGCCTGGCGCTGCCGCGCCCGGCTGCGGTCGAGCACCGGCGCGGCGAGGGCCAGCAGCGCGCCCGTTGCGGCGGCGAGGCGGCAGGCGGCGCGCTGCTCCTCCACCTTCAGCAGCCGCTCGCCCTCGGCGAGGAGCGCGGTCAGCACCTCGTCATAGCGGGCGCCGACGCTCTTCGTCAGCAGGCTGCGGGCGGCGCGGGCCTTGCCTTCCTTGGTGAGGAAGACCTCGCACCAATCGGTGAAGCGCGCGGCACGGGCCTCGGCACCTGCGCCGATCCACTCGGCGAGAAGCTCGGCGCGCTTGCGGTCGTTCTCGTTCTTGCTCGCGCCGAGCAGGCTCGCCGCCAGGCGCAGCGGCGCCTCCTCGACGGCGCAGGCGGCCGCGACCACATCCGCCTCGTCGAGGCTGTCCGGCGCGCCGAGCGCCGCGGCGAGGCGCAGCCTGAGGCCGGTGATGCCGTTGCAGCCGTCGAGGCAGCGTAGCAGCCGCTCCCGCGCCGTGTCCTGCAGCAGCGCCCGCGTCACATCGGCGAAGGTATCCGCCGAGGCGATGCCCGCAAGAAGCGCCAATTCCTGAGCCACCGCGCCCGCATTGGCCAGCACCGATTCGCGCGCCTCGGCCAGCATGGCGGCGGCGTCCTGCTCCTCCAGCACGGCGAATTGCGGCGGTAGGTCGGCCTCGAGCGGGAAGCTGCGCAGCAGGGTCTGGCAGAAGCTGTGGATGGTCGAGATGCGCATGCCGCCCGGCATCTCCAGCACCTCGACCAGCAGCCGGCGGGCGCGGTCGATCCGCCGCGCATCGGGGTCGAGGCCGGTGAGGCGGCGGATCTGCGCCGCGAGCTGCGCCTCCTCCGCCACCGTCCATTCGCCGAGGCGCCGGCGCAGGCGCGCCTGCATCTCGGCCGCCGCCGCGCGGGTGAAGGTAAGGCAGAGGATGCGCCCCGGCACCTGCTCCGGGTCGAGCAGCAGCCGCAGCACGCGGTCGATCAGCACCTTGGTCTTGCCCGAGCCGGCCGAGGCGCCCACCCAGGCGGAGACCGCAGGGTCGGAGGCCGCCTGCTGCTGCGCCTCCGCCCGCGCGCGCGCATTCTCGCTCATGCCGGCCCCCGCGCATCCTCGGCGCCGGCCCATTCGGCCAGGCGCGAGAGATGGTCGTAGTCGCTGCCCGCAGGCGCCCGCTTCGGATGCGGACGGGCGGTGAAGGGCCGGTCGCCCAGCAGGAAGTCGCGGACGAGGTCGATCAGCGCCGTCTGCGCCGCATCGGCGAGCTGGCGGACCAGCGCCTTGTCCTCTGCCGCGGCCTTCTCCTCGCCCGGCTTCGGCCCGCCGGAGAGGCGCCAGTAGAGCAGCGCCGCCGCATCCTCGGCCGGGACGCGGGCGAAGCCGCCGGCCGCGGCGATGGCGGCCTCGAGCGTCAGCTGCGGCTTGCGGCCGTCGCGCACAGCCTCGCCGCTCGGCGGCTCGCCGGTCTTGTAGTCGAGGATGCGAAGGCCATTCGGCAGGATGTCGATGCGGTCGGCATAGGCCGTCAGCACCACCTCGCGCCCGCCGAGGCGGAGCGGCAGCTCGCCGCGGACCTCCACCTCGCTCCGGATCGGGCCCGTGCCCTCGCGCAACGCTGCTTCCTGGCGCACCGCGAAATCGCCGATGCGGGCGAGGCGCGGCGCCCAGAAGGCGGCGAGGCCGGGGCGGGGCGAGGCCTCGGCCAGCGCCGCCCGCGCCGCATCCTGCCACCATTGCCGCGCCGCATCCTCGCCCGGCCAGGGTTGACTGGAGAGGCGGCGGACGAAGCCCGCCATGGCCGCATGGACGAGGTTGCCGTAGTCGAGCACCCCCGCATCCGCCTCCAGCGGGTCGAGGGGATAGAGCCGCAGGACGTGCCGCGCATAGAAGGCGTAGGGGTCGGCGATCAGCGTCTCCACCTGGGTGACGGAGAGCCGCGCCGGCCGCTGGTCGGGCCGCGGGCGCGGGGCGGGGCGGGCGCAGGGCATGGCGCGCTCCGCCCGGTCCAGCCGGGCGGCCCAGGCGATCGCCGGGCTCGGCTCCAGCCGCAATCCGTCCTGGCCGGCGAGGAAGGTTTCCAGCCGCGTCAGCCAGCGGGCCGGCAGGGTCGGCGCCCCGCCCCGGCGCTGGGCGCGAGAGAGCACGGCCACCGGTGCCGAGCAGGCGGCCAGGAGGAAATCTGCGCAGACGCGGCCGATGCGTGCCTCCGGCTCCGGCAGGCCGAACTCGCGGCGCATGGGGCGGCTCATCCAGGGGCCGGGATCGGTGGCGAGCGGCCAGACCGTCTCGTCGAGCGCGCCGAGCACGACGCGGTCGAAGGTCAGCAGCCGCGCCTCCAGCAGGCCGAGGATCTCGACCCGCGGATGCACCCCGCCATCACGCCCGCGGCTGCCGCGCAGGCTGGGTGCCGCCGCGCCATCCATGGCGGCGTCGAAGAGCGAGGGCCAGGCCTCGGCCGCGAGCGGCGGCAGCAGCGCCATGGCGGGCGCCAGGGCGGCGAGGTGGGAGGCCAGCGCCTCGCCCTCCTCGCCGGCATAGAGGCGGAGGCCGCCCGGCAGGCCCGGCGTCGCCGCCAGCGCCTCGGCGGCGCGGAGGTGGCCAGCGAGCAGGTCAGCAGGCGGAACGGGCGTGGGGCCGAGGCCGGTGAAGGCGCCGAGCGCGGCCTCCAGTGCATCGAGCAGCGCGGTGACCTCGGCCAGCGCCTCGGCCTCCGCCTCGCGGGAGAGGCCGGCGCGGGCAGCGGCGCGCAGCCCGGCCATTCCCGGCGCCGGGCGAGGGCCGCGCAGCGCGGCGCGTTCCAGCCGGCGCACGGCGGCGATCCAGCGGCCGCGCTCCCACCCGCCGGCGCAGAGCGGGTGCTTCAGGACAGAGAGCAGCGGCACCGGCGCCAGCTCGGCCGCGGCCATGCGGGCGATGAGGCGGAGGAAGCTGCCGGTCGGCGTCTCGCCCAGCGGCTCGCCGGCCGAGTCGTCGGCGGTGACGCCGTGGCGGGCCAGCTCGGCCGAGACGCGGCGGGCGAGGTCGCGGTCGGGGGTGACGAGGGCGGCGCGGGCCGAAGGGTCCTCCAGCGCCTCGCGCAGCGTCAGCGCGATGGCGGCCGCCTCGGCCTGGGCATCCGGCGCGGTCAGCAGGGTGAGGCCCTCGAGCGCCTGCCGCCACTCCTCCGGCCGGCGCGCCTGCCAGGCGGGCAGGCCGGCGGCGGGGCGCAGCGCCATCCCCAGCAGGTCCGGCCGGCGCTGCGGCGCGGCGCGCTCGGCCTCCTCCGCCGGGCAGCCGGGCCAGCGGGCGACCTGGTCGGCGCCGACCTTCAGCGCCGCCAGCAGCCGCCGCTGGCCGCAATAGGGATGCGTCGGGGAGTCGGGGATGGCGTCCCAGACCTGCGCCTCGGCCGAGGCGGCGTCGATGCCGTGCAGGACGACGGAGCCGCGCGGCAGGTCATGGGCGATGACGCGGAGCAGGGCCTCGGCCGCCGGGATGGTGCCGCCGACGCCGATGCCGGCGGCGATCACCGGGTCCCGCGGCGGGTCCTGCTGCCAGGCGAGGGTCTGCGCCCTGAGCGCCTGGGCCCGGCGCATGCCGATGTCGAGCAGCCCCTCGCCCTCCAGCCAGTGCTGCCACTGCGCCATGACGCCGCGCAGGAAGGCGAGGGTGATCTGCCAATGCGCCGCATGGGTCTCCGGCACCAGGGCCTCCAGCCGCTCCAGCCATTGCTCGGCAAGGGCGATGGGCGGGGTCTCGGCGAGCAGGTCGAGGTCGCGCTCCTCGAGGGCGATCTCGTCGAGCAGCGTGCCGAGGGCGCCGGCCAGCGCCCAGGCCTGGTCCGGCGTCGCCGGGCCGCCGCGCTCCCGCGGCAGGCGCTGGATGAAGCCGGTCAGCACCGCCTGGCGGCGCAGCGGGTCGACGGCGGGCGGCAGGTCGAGCAGGGCGGGCAGCGCCAGCTCGTCGGCATCCTCGGTGGAGAGGCCGGCGAGAGCCCGCATCCGCGGCAGCAGCAGCGCCTGGCCATCCGCCGCGCGGAGGAAGGCGGTGCGGAGCGCGCGGGCCGAGCGCCGCGTCGGCAGCAGGATGGTGACGCGCGACAAGCGCTCCGGCGCGTCGCCGGGCACGGCCTGCAGCACCCCGGCCGCGAGGCAGTCGAGGAAGGGCAGGTGCGTCGGGATGTGGAAGAGCGCCATCGGCTAGAAGGGGGCCCTCACCAGGCCGGCCTGCATGGAGGCCTCGGCGCGTTCCAGGTCGGCGGGCGTCGAGAGGTGGAACCAGATGCCGTCATGCACGAGGGCGAAGAGCCTGCCGGCCTCGATGGCCCGGTCGTAGAGGCGGTTGAGGCTGAAGGGGCCGGCCGGGGCGCCCTCGAAGAGCGCGGGCGAGAGGAGCTGGACGCCCGAGAAGATGTAGGGCGAGAGCTCCAGCTCCTTCGGCCGGCGGATGCGGCCGAGCGGGTCGAGATGGAAGTCGCCGCGGCCGACCTCGCCATCCACCTGCGCGGTGCGGACGACCAGCAGCAGCCCATCCATCGCCGCCGGGTCGAAGCTGGCCGCCATGCGGGCGAGGGCCGGGGTCGGGCCGTCGAGGGCGACGCTGTCGCCGTTCAGCACGGCGAAGGGGCCGGGGCCGAGCAGGGGCAGGGCGCGGGTGACGCCGCCGCCGGTCTCCAACAGCAGCTCCTCGCGTTGCAGGGTGATGCGGGGCGTGTCGCGGCGGGCGACGGCCTCGGCGACCTGGTCGGCATGCCAATGGGCGTTGACCACGGCCTGCGCCACGCCGGCCGAATCGAGCCGGTCAAGCGCGCGGTCGAGCAGGCTGCGGCCGTCCAGCATCAGCAGCGGCTTGGCAGTGGTCTCGGTCAGCGGCCGCATGCGCAGGCCGAGGCCGGCGGCGAGGACCATGCCATGGGTCAGGTGGATCATGCGGCCCCCCGGTCGCTGGTGCGCCGCGGGGCGCGAAGGCGTGGAGCGGTGGGCGTCATGACCCCTCCGGGGGATTGCGGCGCATCTCGTGCGGCACATGGGTGTCGAGGAAGCGGCGGAGCGGGGCGCAGGCCGGCTGCGAGAGCGCGCGGTCGAGCAGCGCCCAGCAGCGCGGGCCGTGTACCAGATAGCCCGGCTTGCCGTCGCGCCTGGCCAGCCGCACCCAGAGCGCCGCGACGCGGAGATGCCGCTGCGCGCCGCAGGCCGCCATGGCGCCGAGGAAGGCCCCGCGGTCGAGGCCGGGGCGGGCAGCCAGGTAGGCGGCGAGGGTGGCGCGGCGGACCTCCGGCGCCACGTCGCGCCGGGCATCCTCCACCAGGGAGACGATGTCGTAGGCAGGGTGGCCGATGGCAGCGTCCTGGAAGTCGAGGATGCCGGTGCGGCGGATTCCCGCGCGGTCCTCGAGTCGCATGAGGTTGGCCGGGAACCAGTCGCGGTGGACGAAGCCCCGCGCGCCGGCCAGGGGTGCCAGCATCTCGGCCAGCGCGGCGGCGAGGCCGGCGCGGACGGACTCGGCGGGCGGGGCGCCGAAGGCCGCCGGCCACCACCATTCGAGGAAGGTCGCGGCCGTCGCCCGGGCCATCGCCTCGGCATCCCAGGCGGGCAGGCCGGGGGGCGGCGGGGCGGCGTGCAGGGCGGCGAGCGCCTCCGCCGCCTCGCGGTAGAGGGGCAGGGGGTCGGCGCCGGCATCGAGGAGGGCGGCATGCGTCGCGTCGCCGAAATCCTCGACCAGGAGGAAGCCCGCCGCCTCGTCGGCCGCGATCACCTCCGGCACGGAGAAGCCGGCCGAGAGGAGATGGCGCGACAGGGCGTGGAAGGGGCGGACATCCTGCGGCGGCGGGGCGTCCATCAGCAGGGCGGGGCGCGGGCCGCCGGCGAGGCGGGCATAGCGGCGCAGGTCGGCATCGCCGGCGAGGGGCTGGCGGGCGGCCGTCCCATAGCCATGAGCGGCGAGGAAGGGGTCGGGGAATCTCATCCCGGCAGCCCATGCAGCCGACCGGGCCAGCCGTCCAGTGTGGCGATGCGTGAATCTTCATGATCGCCGTAAGCGAGGCAAAGGCGCAACGCCGCCTCGGGCGCGAGCGGGCCGAGGCGGTCCGGCCATTCGACCAGGACGAGGCCGCGCCGGGCCTCCTCCCAGCCCAGCTCGCGGAGGCCGGAGGGACCGTCGAGTCGGTAGAGGTCGAAGTGATGCGCCTCGAGCCCGCCGGGGAGGTCGTAGCTCTGCACCAGGGTGAAGCTCGGCGAGGGGACTTCGAGCGCGGGATCGCCGGCGAGGGTGCGGAGGAGGGCGCGGGCGAAGGCGCTCTTGCCGGCGCCGAGCGGGCCCTCGAGCAGGATGGCGTCGCCCGCCCGGGCACGCGGGGCAAGCAGGGCGGCGAGGCGGACGGTGGCCGCGGCGTCGGGCAGCGTCAGGGTGAGGGGCGCCGGAGAAGGGAACATCGAGGGGTTGGTATAGCGCGGCTTGCGCCTTAATACCCGGGCCTCTTCGAAGGTCATGATGATGGCGGCGATCGAGACGGATGTGGCGATCATCGGCGCGGGCCCGGTCGGGCTCTTCGCCGTGTTCCAGTGCGGCATGCTGCGGATGCGGAGCGTCGTGATCGATGCGCTGGATTCGATCGGCGGGCAATGCGTGGCGCTCTACCCGGAGAAGCCGATCTACGACATCCCGGCCCATCCGGCGATCGACGGTGCGGCGCTGATCCACCAGCTCGAGGCGCAGGCGGCGCCATTCAAGCCCGTCTACCTGCTCGGGCGGCGGGTGGAGCGGCTGGCGAATGCAGGCGAGACTTGGCTGCTCGGCACCAGCGCGGGGGACGAGGTGCGGGCGAAGGCGGTGGTGATCGCGGCCGGCGCCGGGGCCTTCGGGCCGAACCGGCCGCCGCTCGAGGGGCTCGCCGGCTACGAGGCCGCAGGCGCGGTGCGCTACGCGGTGGCGCGCCGCGAGGAGTTCCGCGGCCGGCGCGTCGTCATCGCGGGCGGGGGCGACTCGGCGGTCGACTGGGCGCTGTCGCTGAAGGACGTCGCCGAGCGGGTCGTCGTCGTGCATCGCCGGGCCAAGTTCCGGGCGGCGCCGGAGAGCGCGGCCAGGCTCGAGGAGGCGGCGGCGAAGGGGGAGATCGAGATGGCCATCCCCTATCAGCTGCACGGGCTGCGGGGGGATGGCGGGCGGCTCTCCGGCGTCGTGCTGGCGACGCTGAAGGGCGAGGAGAAGGTGGTGCCGGCGGACCACCTGCTGGCCTTCTTCGGCCTGTCGATGGAGCTCGGGCCGATCGCGGAGTGGGGGCTCGGGCTCTCCCACAGCCATGTCTCCGTGGAGCCCGCGACCTGCATGACCAGCCTGCCGGGGGTGCATGCCATCGGCGACATCGCCACCTATCCGGGAAAGCTGAAGCTGATCCTGCAGGGCTTCTCCGAGGCAGCGATGGCGGCGCATGCGATCCATCCGCGGGTCTTCCCCGGCGAGGCGCTGCATTTCGAGTACAGCACCTCGAAGGGGGTTCAGGCCGCCTAGAGGTTGTTAGGTACCTGTTGTTAGTAGAGCGACTTGCTTGAGCATGAGGCAGACGAAGGCGACGAGGTGGAGGTCGGCGAGCGTGCTGGCGTAGCGCTCGTAGTCTTTGACGAGGCGGCGGAAGCGCGTGGTCCAGGCGAAGGAGCGCTTCACCACCCATCTGCGAGGCAAGAGGATGAACCCCTTCTTGGCTTCGGGCAGCTTGACGACCTCGAGTTCGATGCCGTGCCGGCGGGCGGCGTTGGCGGCGCGCTCACCGGTGTAGCCCGCATCGACATAGGCCAGGTCGACGCTCCCGCCGGTTTCCACCTGCACTGCCTGAGCGAGGTGCTCGACTTGGCCACGATCCTCGGCGCTGGCTGGGGTGACGTGCAGGGCCAGCAGATGGCCGAGGGTGTCGACGGCCAGGTGCAGCTTGGAGCCGCGCTTGCGCTTGGCGCCATCGTAGCCGGCACGTTCACCGCTCTCGGGCGTCGAGCGGAGGGTGCGGCTGTCGAGGATGGCCGCGCTGGGCTCGGCGTTGCGGCCGGCGGCCAGGCGGAGGATGGCGCGGAGGTCGCTGGCCAGGGCTTCGAACACACCGGCGGCCAACCAGCGCTGTGCCTGCTGGTAGACCGCGGCCCAGGGCGGCAGGTCATTGGGCATGGCGCGCCAAGGAATGCCGTGGCGGATGACGTAGCGCAGGCCGTTGAACAGCTCGCGGAGCGAGTACAGTCGTTGGCCGGCATCCTCACGCAGAAGAACCAAATAGGGCGCGATCAGCGCCCATTCTTCGTCGGAGACGTCAGACGGGTATGGCTTGCGGGCAGACTGCATCCCTCATACTGAAGAATACTACTGCAGAGGTCCATAACACCCTCTAGCACTACCTGGGCAGTCTGAAGTCAGGCGGCGGCCTAAGAGCCCGTCCATGAAGAACTCCTGTACTCTGAATGCGTTGCGGCAGGAC
>NZ_JCACHU010000119.1:0-2554 GCF_059504005.1 Belnapia sp.
CGCAAGCGTGGGCAGGGACGAATGCGTCCAGGCCCCTGACCCATGCAACACGCTGTCGGCAGATCCTACTTGCCTTCAAGACCGCCCAGGCCGGATCAATAAGATTATCGTTGTCATGTCCCGCCGGCTCATCTCGCAAACTCAAGCGTAGCAACAGGCTTACTCGCGTATTGCTCCGGCGTCGGTCCCGCGCAATCGCCGCAGCAGGCGCTCCGCCGCACGCAAATCAACCGTTCCAAAGCCCTCTGTGAATTTGCCATGCACCGACGTGAGCAGCAGCTCTGCCTCCCGGCTGCGATCCTGTGACGACCAGAGCCGCGCCAGGCTCGTCGCTGCCCGCAGCTCCCAGGCGAGTCCACCGGAGGATTTGGCAAGCTCTAGCGCCTGCGTCAGTGAGATCTCCGCCTCGCGTGGATGCACGCCAGGCGCACATGCAAGCAGTTTCCCACGAATGCGAAACATCTCCGGCATTGCTAAGAGGTCGCTTTCCCGCTCGGCGCGCCGGATGGACGATTCGATCACAGCCAGTCCATCGTCGAACCGTCCCATCGCGCGTAGACCCTCCGCGATGGCCAAGGTAAACTCCGTGGTCATTAACGCGTAACGATCCCGCTCCAGTTCGTCCAACGCTGCGGTCAGGATGGCTACGCCCTCCTTAGCCATTCCGCGACGGACCGCGATTTCGCCTCGCATCCCTCGTCCAGCAGCGAGGTACGGACCCATCGAGTGTCGCTCGGCGACGGCAATCCCTGCATCAATTGCCGCCTCGGCGTCTGCTAAGTCGCCACGCCACAGACGAACGATGGCATTGAAGAGAAAGATCATGCATTGCATCAGGGGCTGTCCGAACTCGACAACCTCCTCTGTCGCGCGCGAACCTGCCGCTGCGGCCTGATCGGCGCGGCCGCGGAGCCAGAGGGTGCGGGCCAAGCCGATGTAGGCGTAGGTCCTGTAGTCGAAGCCGGGATGCCTCGATCCCCTGCGTCGCAGGACCGAGGGCGCATCGAGAGCGGCTACAAAATGCACGTTCGCGTCGGCGTAGCGGCCGAGCCAGTGGCATGCGATCCCGAGGTAGCATCGAGCCGTCGCCACGGCTGCCGGCCGGCCACCGAAGCGAGTGGCGGCAATGTGACAACGTTCCGCATAGTCGAATGCGCCATGATGGTCGCCAGTGCGCAGGCAAAAAAAGTGCAACCAGCCCAGGAGTTCGATCTGCCACTCGCCGCAACCGATCCGCTCGGCGATCTTCAAGGCGCTCTCGTAAGCGGTTCGCACCTCTTCCGTGTTGCCACGAGTGAACATAATACATTGGCCGAGTGCCGCCTGCAGCTCCAACTCATTGCGCGTCCCGCGCGAGGTGACCTGGAGCGCAGCAAGTGCCCGTTCGGTCCAGCGCCGGTATTCGCTTAACAGCGACAGGCGGAAGAAGAGCGGCGCCGCGGCAGTGACCAGCGCTCCTCCCAAGTCGTGGTTCCCGTTGTTAAAGCACCAGTCCAGGGCAGCGCAGACGTTGCCGATGTGATCACCATACAGCGCGAGCGCTTCCTCCCGCGACGGATCGGGCGCGGCCGCGTCAAGTCTCACCAGCAGTTCCTGGAAGTGGGCGGCGTGCCGGGCGGCAACCTGTGCGTTCTCGCCGCTAACGGCGAGCTTGCCGGCAGCGTAGGCGCGCGTCGCGTCGAGCAGACGGTGGCGGGTTGCCGGTCCCGACGGGTCCACGGAGACAAGAGACTTAGCGGCGAGCCCAGCGACTGCATCGAGCACTCGTTCAGCGTCAAGATTATCGCCCGACGCAACGACACGTGCCGCTTCAAGGTCAAAGAAACCCGCGAAGACCGAGAGCCGACGGAGGACGATCCGTTCCGGCTCGCCAAGGAGGTCGTAGCTCCAGTCGAGCGTGGCCGCCAGGGTCTGGTGGCGCGGCGCCGCAGTTCGGCGGCCCGGCCACAAGAGGTGGAGCCGGTCCTCGAGGAGCCGAGCCGTGTCTTGCACGCTGTAGGTTCCGACCCGACCTGCGGCGAGCTCGATGGCCAGGGCAACCCCGTCGAGGTTGCGGCATATGCTGGCCACAACTGGCGCATCGGCGTCGCTCAGCGCAAAGTCGGCCGCCCCGGCCGCCACGCGCTCCACAAAAAGCTCCACGGCGGGATACCGCAGCGCCTCCAGTGCCGAGAGGCCGGCACGCTCCGGCGGGCTCTCCAGGGGTGCAAGGCGGTAGACATTTTCTCCCTCCGCCCTCAGCGCTTCGCGGCTCGTCGCCAGGATCTGCACCAGCGGCGCGGCCACATAAGTGCGCTCAGCAAGCGTCGCGGCGGCCTCGATCACGTGCTCGCAGCCGTCGAGGATGAGCAGCATTCGCCGGTCGATTAAGAAGGCTGTGATGGCGGCGATTGAGTCGGATGCTTGCCCTGGGAGGCCAATTGCCGCAGCGACCGCCGCGGGAACGAATGCAGGGTCGCCGACCGTTTCGAGGTCTACGAAGCAGACGGTGCCTTTAAAGGTTCTGTTGCGAAGTTTGCGGCGGATTGCGAATAGCCGCGACAGGCTCCGGATC
>NZ_JCACHU010000120.1:0-2529 GCF_059504005.1 Belnapia sp.
TGGCTGTGTCCATGAATTCTGGCCCAGCAGTGCTGATGAATTTTGGCCCACCTGCCGCTTCTGACCACCCTGGCCGGGCTGCGATCCGGCCAGGGCGGTCAGCGTCGCTGTTCCGGTGTCCTCCTCATGTCTTCGCGGGCTTGCGCTGCGCCGTGGTCCGGCGGAACCGGTAGGATTCCGTGCCGGTGGTGATGATGTGCGCCCGGTCGGTCAGGCGATCGATCAGGGCCTTGCACAGCCGCGGGTTCGGGATGACCTGCGGCCACTCGGAGAATGGCAGGTTGGTGGTGACGATCACCGCCGCCTTCTCGGCCCGGTCGGCGATGACCTGGAACATCAGCTCGCAGGCAGTTTCGGCGAGCGGGACGTAGCCCAACTCGTCGATGCAGATCAGGTCGAGCCGCTCCCAGCGGCCAAGCGCGCGGCTCAGCTGGTTGGCATGCGCCGCCTCGGCCAGCTCGTTGATCAGCCCGGTCGCCGTGGTGAACCGCACTCGCCGCCGTTGACGGCAGGCCGCCACGCAGAGCCCCGTCGCCAGATGCGACTTGCCGGTGCCCGCGTCGCCTATCAGCAGCACCGGCTCGGCCCTGGCCACGTAGTCGCCCTCGGCCAGCCCGCGCATCTGCGCGGCCGAGACGCCGGAGCGGTCGAACTCGAACGCCTCGAGGGTCTTCATCCGTGGCAGCTTGGCATCGTGCAGCAGACGCGTGATCGCCCGGCTCTCGCGCTCCTCCATCTCGGCCGCCAGCAGCGCTTCGAGATAGCCGAGATGGGACTGCTTCTCGCGGATGGCGGTCTCCGCCAGGCGGCTGAACTGGCTGCCGATCGTCGGCATGCGCAGCACCTTGCAGTGCTGCCGGATGGCTTGGTCCTGCAGGTCGCTCATCACGCCGTTCCTGCACAGGGGCTGGAGAGCAGCAGTGTGTCGTAGTCGGCGACGCTGGGCATCGGCCGGTCGTAGCGAGCCAGGTCGCCGATTTCGACCGGGCTGGGCCGAGCCTTGTGCAATGCCGCCTCGCCCAGCAGATAGCGCACCGCCGCCGCGTCGCAGGCACCGAGCGAGACCGCCGTGGCGATCGCCGCTCGCAGCCGCTCCTCGCCGAACTCCCGACCCAGCAGCAGCACCGCCACCATCGCGCGGGTGCCGTTCTGCTTGCCGTGCCGGCCCCGCAGCCGATCCCAGAGTACGTCATAGTCGGCCGGCCAGCGCCCAGCCTGGCGCCACTGCTCGAGCGGCCGAGACCCGGCCAGGGCGCCGGGCTTGTGACCCAGCACATCCAGGTAGTGCTCGAGATCCAGCACCTGCTGGCGACGACCGTAGCAACGCTCATGGCGGGCAATCCGCCGGCCACCCTGCCAGAGCTCGACATGCAGCGGATGCACCCGCGCCTCCACCCGGCTGCCTGCCGGGGCCGGCACCGAGTAGCCATTGGTCTTGACCGTGACGCAGCCCTGCTTGTCCACCAGCGGGAACGCAACCTCGGCCAAGGAGAACCCCTCGGCCGCAGGACGGAGCAGGTGCTCACGCTCCGCGGCCATCGCCATACCAACCGCCTCGCTGCGGCCATCCAGGATCCGTGCCTCATCCGCGCGGCACCCCGCCAGCAACAACGCGTTCAGCGCATCGAGGTCAGCGACAGCAGGCACCGGGACCAGGTGGTTGCGCCGGAAATAGCCGGCCTCGCCCTCAACGCCGCCTTTCTCATGGCCCTCGCCGGGCATGCAGAACTCGGCGGCAAACCGCCAATGCGAGCGGAACGCCACGAACCGCACCGTCTCCTCCCGCCGGTGCCCGCGCAGGATCTTGCGCACCGCGCTGGCCAGGTTGTCGTAGCGCAGCAGCCGGAACACCCCGCCGAAATAGGCGAACGCCGCCTCATGCGCCTCCAGGAACGCCTGCTGCGTCGCTTGCAGGTAGGCGCGGTGGAAGGCAGCGCCGCTGGCCATCGAGCGCATGGCAAAGACCTGCACCCGGGTCCGCTCGCCGCCAAGGTCGGCCCAGGCCTCGTACCAGTCGACCTGCGCCTCCTGGCCCAGGCCATAGCTCTGCGGCACGAAGGTCTCCCGCTGCACCAGACCCAGGGCATGACGGCGTGCGCGGACGTGATTGCGCACCGTCGACTCAGCCAGGGCGACCCCCGGAAACGCCGTCAACAGCCGCCGATACAGCCGTCGCGCCGTATGCCGCTGCTTGCGCGGCGCCCGCAAATCCTCCTCCAGAACCTGGTCAATGAAGGACGCAACTGCATCCAACTTGGGCCGGGCACGCTGCGGGTAATGCCGCTCTGGCGGCACTGCGCTGGCCAAGGCCTGCCGCACCATCCGGCGGTGTACCCCGAACTTGGCCGCCACACCCGATACCGTCCCGATGCCGAACTCATGCTCCCGGCGAAGCTGCTCGAACAAATCCACTTTGGCTTTCCTGTCCATGCCAAGCCTCCCGGTACGACCAGGAGACCCTAGGTTGAGGGACAGCAGGTGGGCCAAAATTCGTCAGCACACCCGGGCCAGAATCCGATAGCAAAGCCA
>NZ_JCACHU010000121.1:0-2510 GCF_059504005.1 Belnapia sp.
GTAAGCGGCGTCTACGGACCCTTGCCGCCCTCAGCTGAGGCTGGGGGTGTCTTCGGGTCTGCCCAGTGCCAGGGCATCAGCTCGTCGATGCGGTCATTGGGCCAGCCGTTGACGAGGCGGGTGAGCAGGTCTGTGAAGTAGCGTTGTGGATCGACGCCGTTGATCTTGCATGTCTCGACCAAGGACGCTGCCGCGCACCAGCGGGTCCCGCCATCATCTCCCGACGCGAACAAGGAGTTCTTCCTGCTCAGGCACAGGGGCCGGATGGCGCGCTCGACGGTGTTGTTATCGAGCTCGATCCTGCCGTCGTCGAGGAACCGGCAGAGCCCCTCGCGGTGGTTCAGGGGGTAGCGGATCGCCTTGGCGGTCGGGCTGCCGCCAGGCAGGCGCGCGAGTTGGTCCTCGAGCCAGGTGAACAGCGCCTCGACCAGCTGCTTGCTCTTCGCCTGCCGGACGGTGTGTCGGATCTCCGGCGGCTTGCCGCGGATCTCGGCCTCGATAGCGTAAAGCGCGGCGATGCGCTGCAGGGTCTCGGTGGCGACCGGCGCCGTCTTGCTCTTGGCCAACTCGATGAACTCCCGGCGCACATGGCTCCAGCAGAACGCGAGCGTAATGGCCTCGTTGGCCGCAGCCACCGTCTTGTAGGCGGTATAGCCGTTGCATTGCAGGATGCCCTGGTAGTCCGCCAGCAGCGCCTTCGGGTGCTTGGCGCCGCGGCCCGGCGCATAGTGGAACACCACCGCGGGCGGATCAGTGCCGCCCCAGGGTCGGTCATCGCGGGCGATCGCCCAGGCATAGCCCTTCTTGACCTCACCGCGGCCCGGGTCGAGCACCGGCATGGTGGTCTCGTCGGCGAATAACCGCGGCGAGGCCTGCTGGATCGCGTGCAGGCGCTGCACCACGGGCACGATCTCGCGGGTTGCCGTGCCGAGCCAGTCGGCGAGGACTGCCCGGCTGATCTCGATGCCCTGGCGCGCCAGGATCTGCGCCTGGCGATAGAGCGGGAGATGATCCGCATACCGCGACACCAGGATGTGGGCGACCGTGGCCTCGGTCGGCATGCCACCCTCGATCAGGCGGGGAGGCGCGGGCGCCTGCAGCACGATGCCGGGACAGGCTCGGCAGGCCAGCTTCGGCCGCTTGGTCACGAGGGTCCGGAACTGGGCGGGGATCACGTCCAGCCGCCGCGAGGTGTCGCAGCCGATCTCGACCAGCGGGCCCCCGCAGCAGGGGCAGGTGGTCGCCTCCGGCGCCAGCACCTGCTCGATCTCCGGCAGGTGCGCCGGCAGGCGGCCGCGGCCGCCGCGGCGGCGCTGCTTCTGCTGCTCGCGGGCCGCCGGCGACCGCTTGCCCGCCTCGGCGGCGTTCTCGGCCAGCGTCGTCTCGATTTCCTCGAAGGCGAACTGCAGCTGCTCGTCAGTCAGCCGCTCCGACTTTCGCCCGAACTGCCGGCGCTGCAGCTTCCGCAGCAGATGGCGGAGCCGCTCGTTCTGCTCGACCAGCGCGTCGCGCTCGGCGGTCACGCTGTCGCAGCGGGATGACAGCGCCTCGACCTTGTCCATGGCCTCGAGCAGCAAGGCCCGCAGTGCCGCGGGATCCTCCGGCAGGCTCGGCATGTCGGTGTCCGCGGCGCGCATCGTGCGGCGATTCTACGCAGGCACGCTCGGTTTGGGAATCTCCCGCGTGGCCTGCACGCGCCGCCAATCGATCCCGGAGAATAGAGCCGCGAACTCAACCGCGCTCAGGCGCATCACGCCGTCCGTCACCGGTGGCCAGCGGAATGCGCTGCCTTCCAGCTGTTTCCAGACCAGGACCAGGCCGCTGTCATCCCAAGTCAGGATCTTCACTCGGTCGGACCGCTTCGAGCGGAACACCAGCACCACCCCCGAGAACGGGTCGGTGCCCAGCTCCGCCGCCGCCAGCGCCGCCAGGGCGTGCGCGCCACGGCGGAAGTCGACCGGCTTGGTCGCCAGCAGGATCCGCACGCCGGCCGGCAGCGCGATCATGCCACCGAGGTCCGGATCGCACGCAGCACCGACGTCAGCAGGCCCTCGTCGGCCCCGGGCGCGATGCGCAGCACCGCGCCCGCCAACTCCAGCTCGATCCATGGTGCCGGGCGCGCCGTCGCAGGCGCCGCACCAGGGGCCGGGACCGGCACTTCGGCCACGATCGGCACGAAGCGAGGCTCCGCCGGAGCGGCGGCCTCCGCCAGCGCCTTGCGCGCCTGTCGGCGCCAGTCGAAGACCTGCTGCGGGCTCACCTGCCAGCGACGGGCAACGTCCGTCACCTTCGCGCCCGGCTCCGCCGTCTCGGCGACGATCCGCGCCTTCTCGTCGCCCGACCACTGACGCCGGCGGCCGGGGCCCGTCAGAACCTCGACCCGGCGATAGCCGATGTCCTTCGCGTCGTCGCTAACGCTATCCATAACGTTGTCCGGATGCCCAATGCTCCAGACCGAAGCACCACATCCACGGGCCGCTATGGAAGACGGGCCTCAAACGGCCGCTTAC
>NZ_JCACHU010000122.1:0-2508 GCF_059504005.1 Belnapia sp.
CTTGCTGGCCGGCACACTGGCGGGGTTAGCCGCGAAGGAGCAGGCGACCGTGCTAAGCGCACGGCGCGCTGTGTTGATGCCCAGCGAGACAGGGCAAACCCAAGCCCAATGCGGGTATATTGGCCCGCAGGCTCTGAGAGGACACTGCCCATGATCCGTCGCCAAAGCCTGCTGGCCGCCCATCTCTTGGCTGTGCCTCGCCTTGCATAGGCCCTGGACAGCTTCCCCAACCGCACCATCACGCTGGTCGTGCCGCTCAGTGCCGGTGGGCCAGCCGACGTGGTCTTCCGCCCTATGGGCAACGCGTTGCAGGCCGAATGGGGCCAGCCCGCAGTGCTGGATTATCGCCCCGGCGCTGGCGGCACGCTGGCGATGGACATGGCCATCCGTGCCCGGCCGGATGGCCATACCTTGGCAATCTGCTCGAACAGCCAGTTCAGTATAGCGCCCTTCCTCATGTAGATCGCCGGCCGTACCACTGCTGCGGGCGGAACGGCGAAGCCTGGCGAGAAGGCCAGCGCATGGGTGAACAGGTCGCCATTCCCGATCGCCAGGGTCAGCGCTTAGGAGGCGCCGTCCGAGAAACCCCTCAGCGCAATGCGCTGATGGTCCGCTGCATGGTGCAGGAACACACTGCGCAGCGCCGCATCCAGGAAGGCGACGTCAGGTTCGAAGGCGCCACGGATGATGTCCCAGGTAGAGCCTGGACTTTCGGGCAAGAAAATAAGCATGTCAGGCGCCGCGGCCGCTATCAGCGCCAGCGTGCCGAGTGCTTCGCCGCCTGCATCATGCAGCATGACGATGAGCGGCAGCGGCTGGCCATCGGCCCGCGTCGGCGGCACTCGCTGGAGACCGTCCCGCCGCCCCCTGAACCGATCGGGTGCAGCCCTTCTGGCTGCGGCTCGCCGGTGGCGGTACCTGGACGGGTCAGGAGCCGACTACGCGAGGCCGCGGCGGCTTCATTCTTGCGATCAAACGTGATCGGGCAGCTCCATGCCACTCGGCGGAACGACGGCTTCGGTGGCGCAACCGCGCGGCGTCCCACAGGTTCCGTGGGGCTTCTACAGAGGCATCCTGATCATGGCGCTCCCGCCCCGCATTGGCTTTCATGCCTCGCATGAGCAGTTCCCCCCTTCCGAACTCCTGGCCTTGGCGCGGGCAGCCGAGCAGACGGGCTTCGACTGCGCAATGTCCTCTGACCATTTCCGGCCCTGGGGCATGGCGCAGGGCCATTCAGGCTTCGCCTGGTCATGGCTGGGAGCGGCGATGGCAACAACCCAGCTGCCCTTCGGGGTGATCTCTGCACCGGGCTATCGCTACCATCCCGCTATCCTCGCGCAGGGTGCGGCGACCCTGGCCGAGATGTTCCCTGGCCGCTTCTGGCTCGCCCTGGGCAGCGGCCAACGCCTCAACGAAGATATTACCGGCCTGGCCTGGCCGGAGAAGTCCGAGCGCAACGCCCGCTTGCGCGAATGCGCCGAGGTGATCCGGTCCCTGCTGGCCGGCGAGGAGGTGACGCATCATGGTCGCGTCACAGTGGTGAATGCGAAGCTCTACAGCCGCTCCACCCAGCCGCCGGCGCTGCTCGGCGCGGCGTTGACCGAGGCGACGGCGGAGGCCGTGGGCGCCTGGGCGGACGGACTGCTGACGGTTTCGGCATCTCCAAACCAGTTGCGGAAAATGATCCAGGCCTTCCGCCGAGGCGGCGGCGAGGGGAAACGGCTGGTTGTTCAGGTCGCGCTGAACTGGGCGCGAACCGAGGACGAGGCGCTGACCGGGGCGCATGAGCAGTGGCGCACCAATATGTTGGCTGGCGACGTCAACTGGGAGCTGCGTCGGCCTGAGGACTTTGACGTGGCAACCCGGTTTGTTCGACCGGAAGACATGCGGGAGTCCGTTTGGATCTCTTCCGACCTCGGCTGGCACGCAGCCCGGATCGCGGAGCTTATCGAACTTGGCTTCGACGAGGTCCAGCTTCACCAGGTCGGTCGCAACCAGCAGGCATTCATCGATACTTTCGGCGAGCGCGTGCTGCCTGCGCTGCGCCGTTGAGGGAAGAGCTGAGATGACCGGTATGGGCCCGGTTTTGGGACAAGCGCGGCTTGTCTGGGCGGCCGGCGCCCGGCTGGGAGAAGGCGCGCTCTGGGACGACCGGGCCGGCCGGGGCATTGCCAACTTGACGTCTCCTGGCTTTGCCGAGGGGGACGGGCCGGGATGGCGGGATGACGCCCGAGCCTGCGACCTTCCCCGGGTATCGCTTCCCGGCCGCGATCATCAGCTACGCCGTCTGGCTGTATCACGTTTTCGGCCTGAGCCTGCGCGAGGTGGAGTTGCTCTTGGCCGAGCGGGGCATTGTCGTCACCCACGAGAGCATCAGGCAATGGTGCCTGAAGTTCAGCGGCGACATCGCCCGGAAGCTGCGCCGCCGCCCGCCAAAGCCGGGCGACGTCTGGCACATGGATGAGGTGTAGACACTGTCGGCGAAATCCGAACTGTCTGAGATTGCTT
>NZ_JCACHU010000123.1:0-2481 GCF_059504005.1 Belnapia sp.
TGTCCTGCCGCAACGCATTCAGAATACAGGAGTTCTTCATGGACGGGCTCTTAGCCGTCGCATGGGGTTGGCACGCGGGACGGTGCGGAAGTTGGCGCAGGCCGAGAGCTTTCCGGAGCGTGCCGCCCGGAAGCCCGGTCGCAGTATTCTGGATACCTACCTCGCCCACCTTGAGGCACGGCTCGCTGCTGGCTGTGAGAACGCGGCGGCGCTGTGGCGCGAGTTGCGAGAGCTCGGCTTTCCTGGCACGCCGCGGCAGGTACATCGCTGGCTGAGTCCACGGCGCAAGATGCCATTGAAACACGGCTCACAGCGCGGGCCAGACGTGCAGCCGGTGCCGACGCCATCGTCTGCACCTGATCGCGCACCGACACTGCCCTCACCCAAGCAACTCGCCTGGTACCTGACCCGGCCGCGCAGCAAGCTGACCGAGGAAGAGACTGCAGCTGTTGCCCACCTCGAGCAGGACGGGGAGGCTGCCACTGTCGCCGCCCTGGCTGGCAGGTTCGCCGACCTCCTGCGTGGCTGCTGCATCGGCAGCAAGGCTGTGTGCCGGGCACCCCTCGCCACGCTCAAGGCCTGGCTTGCAGACGCCTCGAAGAGCGGTGTGGCTGCCGTTGTCACCTTCGCTGCCGGTCTGCAGCAGGACGGTGCTGCGGTGAAGGCTGCACTCACTACGCCCTGGAGCAGCGGACAAACGGAAGGACAGGTGAACAAACTGAAGCTCCTGAAGCGGCAAACCTTCGGGCGTGCCAAGTTCGACCTTCTCCGGCGTCGTGTGCTCCTCGCCGCCTGAACCACGCATTTTGCGGAAGAGCCGTGAGAGCGGGGCAGGGCCAGCCCGCTTCGCCGCGGTGATCCTATGCTTCGCACCGCTCTTTTTTAACGGAGTTGGCGGCACGCTGAGGTGTTGCTGGTCGGAGCTATTCTGGCGCCAGGCCGGCGCACGGTGAGCCGCATTCTTCGGATTACCGGGCTCAGCCGGGAGCGGCGGTTCGTCAACGACCATGGCGTACTGAACCGTGCTGCCTGGAGTGGGAGGGCGGCGGCGAAGGTGTTGCTTGGCTTGCTGCTGGACAGCTTCGTGCCGACAGGTCCGGTACCTCTCGGTCTTGACGACACGATCGAGCGCCGCCGCGGCAAGCGGATCAGCGCCAAGGGGATCTATCGGGATCCAGTCCGCTCCAGCCATGGGCACTTCGTCAAGGCCAGTGGCCTGCGCTGGCTCAGCCTCATGCTGTTGGTCTCCATTCCTGGGGTCGGGCGGGTCTGGGCCTTGCCCTTCCTGACGGCGCTTGCCCCCTCGGAGCGGTAATGCCGCGAACGCGGGCGGCAGCACAAGAAGCTCACCGACTGGGGCCAACAACTGGTCCTCCAGGCCCGTCGCTGGAGGCCGGAGCGGCAGCTGGTGCTGGTCACCGACAGCGGCTTCTCCGCCCTCGAGTTCCTGGCCGCGCTGTTCCGCCAGGAGGTCACCTGCGTCACCCGACTGCGTCTCGATGCTGCCTTGTACCAGCCGGCGCCACCACGCCGGCCCGGTGCTGTCGGGCAACCGCCGACCAAGGGCGCACGCCCGCCAACCCTGACCGAGGTGCTGGCCGACCAGACCACCGGGTGGCAGCGCGTCACCGTGCCCGGCGGGTATGGCGAGGGCGACCGCGTCGTGGAGATCTGCTCCGACACCGCCGTCTGGCGCCATGCCGGCATGCCAGTGGTGCCGATCCGCTGGGTGCTGCTGCGCAATCCCTGCCGGCGCTTCGACCCGCAAGCTCTGCTCTGCACCGACCTGGCGCAGGAGCCGCTACCGATCGTCCGCTGGTTCGTCCAGCGCTGGCAGCGGGAAGTCACCTTCCGCGAGGTCCGCGACCACCTCGTCGTCGAGACCCAACGGCAATGGTCGGACAAGGCCATCGCCCGCACTACGCCATGCCTGCTCGGCCTGTTCTCGGTCGTCGCCCTGCTGGCGTCGTGCCTCAACAGCCGTGCCCAGCTCCGGGTCTCAGCCAGCGCCTGGTACCACAAGCAGCGACCGACCTTTGCTGACAGCCTTGCCGCCCCACGGCGGGAGATCTGGAGTGAGCAGGGTTTTGCGCCGTCCCGCCACGCCCTCGACGCTACGGAACTCCCGCCTGCCATCCGCGAGGGCATCGCTTACGCCCTCTGTCACGCTGCCTCCATGGCCAAACTCGAGCTTAGATTGATCACGCAACTCCAGTCGCGCTTTGTTAAAACACTCGCCGCCTCCCGGCATTCGAGCAGAAGCCGATAAGCGTGTTACGTGGCAGGTTGCGCTTACCGTTTTGCTCAAGCAGCATTTCGGCGAAACAGCGGCATGAATAACCTATTAAGCAACAAGATATTGACTAGTAACACCGTAAGACGGCATGACGCTTGCCAAGGCTGGTGTTGTCGATAGGAGTTTCCCCGATGCGCATTGCGGTCCTTGGTGCCGGCTATGTTGGGCTGGTCTCCGGCGCCTGC
>NZ_JCACHU010000124.1:0-2445 GCF_059504005.1 Belnapia sp.
TCACATGCGATAAGCACTGCACAGAGCATGCCATCAGACTGGGTCAGGTGCTCCGGCCGTAGGCCGACTGACATCGACATTTACGTGGATATGGATACCGACAGATGCTGAACCGTATTGATGCCCGTAGCCTGGTGATGGGCATTCCGCGAAGGACTGACTGTTAAGCCTCTGTGCGAAGGGCCTCCTCAATGGTCCGCCATGGCGGCTGAACGCGGTCGAGCTGGAACCCGGGTACCGCGGCTTGATGATCGCGCACGGCGGTGTTGGCGTGTCATCCCGCCGCGAGCAGTTCGGTCGTGAGCTGGTCCGGCTTGGCTTCGAAGTACCGGCGGAGCACGTCGTCGAATACCACCGTCTGCGGCCGCGCCGCCGCGAACAGAGTCATGGACGACCGGAGCTTGAGATCGTCCGGGCTGCCGAAGATCTCGTACGCGGACCGGTGCTGGACCGCGCGGACCAGCTCGGCGCACGCCAGGAGCCGTGGCTCGAGGACAGGGTGCGCCATATAGGCCTGCGCCTCGGCCAGCGAGGCGATACCGTAGTGCTGGGCGGTTGGGCTTCGGCCGAGGGCGCGGAGCTGCGGGAAGACGAACCACATCCAGTGCGTTCGCTTCCGTCCTGTCCGGAGCTCGCGGAGAACGTCGGCAATCACCGGCTCCTGGGCCCGCACGAAGCGCTCGAGATCGAAGGGGTCGTCCATGGCCCGAGGCTATGTTCTTTTCGGCCAGATCCTGCAGGCTTATCGAGGCCAGCCCCATGCCGGAGCTGGTGGTGAGTGTCCTGTAGCAGGTGAGCTATTCCGGCTGCACGCTGGCGACGCGCACCACCTCGGCATGGCGTTTTATCGCGGTGGCCACCCGGTCGCCGCAGAAGGGAAAGCGAATCACGCTCCACCGTAGAAGGAGATCCTCTTCCGAATCGGTGAAAGCGGAAACCGCTCTAAGGCAACGAGCGGCTCGGATCTGCCTTGCGTCGCGGCTCGGCCGCGGGGCCCTACCGTGCGGCCGCGACCGGCCGCCGGAGCGCCTGCAGCTCCTCGAAGCGCCGCGTCACGTCGCGCAGGACCGCAGCCATACCCTCCATCCGGCCCGCCGGGTCGCGCAAGGGCACGAGGGTGAACTCCAGTGAGATGCGGCCGCCGTCCTTACGCAGGCAGGCACGGCAAGCACCTCGCCCGCGCCGGAGCGGCTCTCGCCCGTCTCCATGACCCGGCTGAACCCGGCCCAGTGCCGCGCCCGCTGCGGCTCCGGGACGATGATGTCGACTGGGCGACCGAGCGCCTCCGCCGGAGCGAAGCCAAACAGGCGCTCCGCCCCGGTATTCCAGAAGCGGATCACGCCCTCGCGGTCTGCGAGGATAATGGCATCCGCCGCTGCCGCCAGCACGGCGCGACCCAACCGGTCCAGGTCCCTCTCCGACCACTCATTGCCCATCATTGTCCTTGCTCCCGACTGCCCTGGCCCGGGCCTTCCGTCGCCGTCATGGACACTGATCCGTGGAAGACCTGCTGCTCGGTGACGATCAGATCCAGCAGTACGTCGTATGGTTGCGGATGGATGGTCTCCCTGCTTACCGGACCGCGCCCCCTTCTTTCCTTTGCCGATCAACTAAATGTTGATATATATGCAATGTAACCGCTCTCGCCTTCCCCCATGGCGCCGCTCAGGAGGCTGCTGCCGATGCCGGCCAATACAGTGCCAGAGCACGCTCGGAATGGCGGGGGAGACTGCCCACCACGACCGGTGATCCTCGTGGTCGAGGACCAAGTCCTCGTCGCCATGATGATCGAGGATACCCTCCGAGACGCTGGCTACGATGTGGTTCTGGCCCATAGCGGCGAGGAAGCGCTCGCACGGGCTGGTGCGGTGGAGCAGCTTTCCGGAGTCGTCACCGACATTCACCTCATGCACGGGATCGACGGCCGGTCGGTGCTACGCGAGCTTCGTAAAGCCAACCCCAAGCTACCGGCGGTGGTGGTTACCGGCTTCGGGAAGGCGGCGCCGGAGGCCGACCTGAGAGGGCTCGGTGGCCCGACTGCCCGCCTCGTGAAGCCTTTCGGCTGCGATGATCTCATCGCCAGCCTGGCCGGTGTTATCTCCAGCACCAATGGACGTGCCCCGCGGGCCAATGAGGCGGAACGAGCTGCCCACCTGAGAAAGACGTGCAACTACGTCTTTGGATAGGAAGCCTGTGGTGCCGCCTCTCGAGGACCAGGCCGGTTTGATGGTGCTGGCGATGGCAGCTTGCATCAGGAACGGCCGAGAAGCTGGATGAACCGGGGCCGAGATTGAGACGACTTGCGCGGCCTGTGTAGGGCGGCTGGCGGGCGTCGCATGGCGGCCGATCGCCAGCGCCGAGGCGGCTTCAGTGAGCGGCGATCCCGTCACCTTGCTGGCCGGCACACTGGCGGGGTTAGCCGCGAAGGAGCAGGCGACCGTGCTA
>NZ_JCACHU010000125.1:0-2442 GCF_059504005.1 Belnapia sp.
GATCCAGGCAACGCCTGGCTGCGCCGTGTGGTGGGGGAGGAGGCACGGGGCATCGTCGGTACTACCCCGCTGTAGGGTACCAGTTCGCCGCACAAGCGGCGTAACCACAGAAGCGGCAGCGAGCATACCCTTGCTGCGATCCAATGAGCGCGAGGCTCCTCGTCGATATACACGGTGACCTGGCCTTTAGCCGAAGAAGGTGGCTGCCAAGCTGCTCGACCTGATCATTGCGGGTTTCACCGCAACTCGGCCGGAGCCGCCAGTCCCAAAACTGTGGGGCTGCAGCGGAGCCAGGGCGGCAAGGCGGGGCCAAAGTCCCTGACCAGCCAGTCGACAAAGACCCGGGTCTTAGCAGGTATGAGGCGGCCTGGGGGCAGCACCACCTGCACTGCGCCGTCTTCATCGAAACGCCAGCCAGGGAGCACGCGGACGAGCCGACCGTCGGCGAGTTCCTGCCCGATCTCCCAATCGGAGGCCGGCAGGATGCCGGCTCCGGCCAGGCAGGCCACGAGCAGACCCTCGCCCTCGTCCGAGACGATGGAGCCGGACACGCGCTGGGTCATGTGCTGGTCGCCGTTCCGCAGCTTCCAGCTTTGTCGAAACCCCTCCTTCGGAAAACGAAGGCACTGATGCTGCGCCAGATCCTCGGGCCGCGACGGGACGCCCTGGCGCGCGACATAACTCGGTGAGGCGCAAAGGATGGTTTCGAACTGAGCCAGATGCCTCACCACAAGGCTGCTGTCCGACAGTGCGCCAATGCGCACCGCCGCATCGAACCCGTCCGCGATCAGGTCCACGAAGCGGTCGCTGTGGATCAGCTCGAGTTGGACGTCAGGGTAGGCAGCGACGAACGCCGGCAACCAGGGTGCGATCCACCGCCTGGCGAACGTCGCTGGCAGACTGAGGCGTAGGAGCCCGCGGGGCGCAGCGGCGCCCTCGGCGGCCTCGGAGTCCGCCGCCGACAGCTCGCTGAGGATCGTCCTGACGCGGGTGAGATAGGCGGCCCCGGCCTCCGTCAGGGTGATACGCCGCGTGGTGCGAGATAGCAGCCGGACCCCGAGCCGGGCCTCCAGGGCGTCAAGCCGCCGCGAGATGACGGAGGGATCGCGGTCGAGCACCCGCGCCGCGGCCGAGATACTGCCCTGCTCGACGACTGCAACAAAGGCGTCGATCTGCTCAAATTGAAACCGTGTCCGTTCTTGCATTTGCCGCACGAGTGATTTGCCACCGGCCGGGATTATCCCACGCCGAAGCAGGAGTTATCTCGGATCTGCCGAGGGGAAACCACCCCGTCAATTTGAAAGGATCCTGCAATGTCCGGACGCCAAGCCGTATTTCCTGCTCGCCGACACGCGCTTTACGAAGAGCACCGCTATTCCGCCGCGATCCGCTCCGGCGATTTTCTGTTTGTCTCCGGTCAGGTGGGAAGCCGCGAGGACGGCACCCCTGAGCCAGACTTCGAACAGCAGGTCCGGCTCGCCTTCGCCAACCTAGCCGCGGTGCTCGCGGCTGCCGGATGCAGCTTCGCTGACGTTGTCGACGTGACAAGCTTCCACACCGATCCGGCCTCCCAGTTCGACACCTTCATGGCGGTCCGAGCGGGTGCGATCGGGGCGCCGCCATACCCAAACTGGACGGCGGTCGGCGTGACCTGGCTCGCCGGCTTCGACGTCGAGCTCAAGGTTGTCGCGCGTATCCCGCAAGCCGCCTGACCCCGCCCGTAAGTGCACGCCTCAAAGCCGGCGGCAGCGCCCGAAAGGGACGCAGCGTGAGCTATCCCACCCTTTTGCAAGGAGAACATTGATGAAGGTACAAGTCTTCTCCCGAACCGACGCATCCTTTGAGCGCTCTCCCGGACTGGACGGAGACGTCTTCGCCGCCAACCTGATCGATGAGCGTCATGGGGGCCCGGTGACGACTGGCTATGGCCGGTATGGCCCCCACCAGCGCCTGCATGAAACGATGGCCGTCGACGATGTGATGATCGTCCTGGAAGGCCAGCTCACCATCACCTCGAACGATGACGAGAAGACTGCCGTACCCGGCGACATCGTCTACATGCCGAAAGGGGAGACGGTGGAGATCCGCGCTCAGCAGCAGGGCGCCCTGACGGCGTATGTGACATGCCCGCACTGGAAGCTGGCGCGGGCTCCTGCGGACACCTGAAGCTGGGTCAAGCTGGGGACGACGGAGCGCGACGAGTACGCCATCTTGTTTGCCGCGCATCACTCGAAGCGCTCGTCATCTCCGCCCGGGTCAGGTTGCCGCGCTCGGTATTGGTGCATTGGCAAGTTGGTGGGTTGTGGTCCCTACAAGCGAGCTGGGGCAGTCTGACGGGATGACCTCAGACCCCGCCACCTGCCGTGGGTACCGTTTTCCGGCGGGGATCATCAGCCACGCGGTCTGGCTTTATTATGTGTTCAGCCTGAGCCTGCTGGACGT
>NZ_JCACHU010000126.1:0-2400 GCF_059504005.1 Belnapia sp.
CGCTGGCCCACCTCAGCAGCAGCTAACGGCAGCGGTTTTTACACAGCCTCGGTCGACAACAGCCGGGAAGGGAACGTCCGCTTCGATGGCTTGCAAGTTCCAAAGCGGACAGGCCGACTCCGGCCGCCCCCGCCGTTCAGCAATGCGCCCATACCGGCCACCGGCATGTTTCGCTCTTATTTCTAGAAGCGGACGTGGCACTGTGCACCCTCGCTCGACCGCCGATCGAGAGGTCATCAAGGGAGCTCCCCATGGCCGAAGACCCCTGGCAGTTGAGCGGGAGCGGGCCCGAGAGCTACGAGCGCTACCAGGTGCCGAGCGTCTTCGGGCCGCTCGCCCGGCTCCTTCTCCGACATGCCCGGCTGCAGCCCGGACAGCGCGTTCTGGACATGGCCTGCGGGACCGGGATCGTCGCACGGCTGGCGGCGCCGATCCTCGGGCGGGAAGGTTCGGTGCTCGGCATCGACCTGAACGCCGGCATGCTCGGCCTGGCGCGGCGCGAGGCGCCCTCCGGCGGCGCGTCCCTGAAGTGGGAACAGGCCGATGCGGCTGCCCTGCCTTGCAGGGACGCCGACTTCGACGTCGTGCTCTGCCAGCAGGGCCTGCAGTTCTTCCCGGATAGGGGGGCTGCGCTGCGCGAGATGCACCGCGTGCTCCGGCCGGGCGGGCGGGTCGCGCTCTGTGTCTGGCGCGGGATCGAGCACAGCCCCTGCCACGTTGCGATCGCGGCGGCGCTGCGCAGCCACGCCGGGGAGGAGGTGGCGCGGCGCTTCTGCGCGCCCTTCGGGTTCGGCGACGGGGAGGCACTCCACCGCGCCCTCGTCGAAGTCGGTTTCGGGGAGGTGGAGGTCCGGCTTGAGGTGCTGGAGCGGCGCCTCCTGCCGCCTGAGGCGTCCATCCCCGGTCTGCTGGCGAGCACGCCGGTCGGACCGGAGGTGGCCGCCCTCGGCGAGGACGTGCGCCGCACCATCGTGGAGGAGGTCGCAGCGGCGCTGGCCTCCTATCACGACGAGGGTGGCTTCACGGTCCCACAACCGACGCACATTGCGCTGGCGGCGCGGTAGTCGGGAGGTGCAGCATTGCCCGGCGACCCGGGCTCAGGCGAAGGATCGTGCCGACCAGCCCAACAGGACGGGAGGAGGAGCCGATGCGACGTGCCTTCCTGCAAGGCTTGGCCGGGACCGCAGCGGCCCTGATAGGCGCCCACGCGCGGGCCCAGACTCGGCCGGCCTATCCCGAGCGGCCGATCCGAATGATTGTGCCCTACGCGCCCGGTGGAGCCGCGGACACGACGACCCGGCTTGTCGTCGGCCCGATGAGCGAAACCCTCGGCCAGACCATCACGATCGAGAACCGGGCAGGCGGCGCCGGCACGATCGGCGCGGCCGTCGTCGCCCAGGCAAGACCTGATGGTTATACGCTCCTCTCCGATGCCTCGGCGCACACGGTGAACCACGCGCTGGTGCGGAACCTGGCCTTCGACTACGCCCGCGACTTCGCTCCCATCTCGCGTCTCGGCTCCTTCCCGCTGCTCTTTCTCATCGCCGCGGGGGACGGGGCGCATGATCTACAGGGATACATCGCTTCGCTCCGAAACCGGGGCAGGCGCATCGCCTACAGCAGTGCGGGAGTCGGCTCAGCGTCGCACCTTGCGGCCTTCCTGTTCGCTCAGCGTACGGGGACCGAGGCGGAGCACGTCGCGTTCCGAGGCGGCAACCTCGGCGCGCAGGCAGTGGCCCGGGGCGATACGCAATACATGCTCGCCTCGACCCCCGCCGCGATCGGGCTGGTGCAGGCTGGGCTCCTGCGCGTGCTAGCGGTGGCAGGCATGACCCGCCTGCTCGGGATGCCCGGGATCCCCACGCTGCACGAGGCGGGGCTGCCCGGCTTCGAACTCGCCGAGTGGAGTGGACTTTGGGCGCCCACGGGGACCCCCGAGCCCGTGCTTGACCAGTTGGCTGGCGCTGCCGCGAGTGCCCTGGAAGGGCCGGAGCTCCGGTCGCGCTTCTCTGAACTTGGCCTCGATCCAGCGAGCTACATCGGGCGGGCGGATTTCGCCCGCTACGTCGCGGAGCAGCGCGTGCTCATGACCCGGCTCACGGCAGAGGCCGGCATACGTCCGGAGTGAGGAACGGCTAACCCTGATGGTGTGGACGCCCCCCGACGGCATCGATGTGCCAAGGTGGAGGTGTTGAGCAACCACTAGGAGCCTGTCTGAGTATTCCGTGGCATAAAATGGCCTTTTGCGCCGCCGCCCCGTCGCGGAAGGTCATGCCGCCTGCGACTTGCGTCTCGGAAGGCTTTTGCTTGGGTGACGTTGCGGGCCCGATTACTCAGACAGGCTCCTAGGGGAGGCGTCCGTGGGACAGGCTAGCACGATCGGGCTCGACATTGCGAAGC
>NZ_JCACHU010000127.1:0-106596 GCF_059504005.1 Belnapia sp.
GACCCTCTCGCCACCCAACAAACCACCGGCAAACCCAAATCCGACAGGCTGCTAGATCGCCCGGGAGATTCCCGCAAAAAACCCCCGCCGCATCCCGTATTGCGGCGCCCCGACGCCGATGCCCGTCCCGTCGCGCAGTTGATAGGCGCGGTCGAAGAGATTGAGCACGTCGAAGCGCAGCGTCCAGGCGCCGCCATTCGGCAGGGTCAGGCGCTGCGAGATGCCGAGATTCACCGTGAGATAGGGCGTCCCCACCTCGCTGTTGGCGAAGCCCCTCCGCAGGCCGCTGCCATAGACCACGGAGGTGGAGAGGGTGCCGCCCTCCCAGGCCTCGTAGGCGGCACCGGCCGAGCCGGTGAGGAGCTGGTCGTGGTCAGTGCGGACCCATTTGCGGCGGATCTGGGCAAGCTCGGCCGGCGACCAGAAATACTGGTTGGAGACCAGCCCCCTCCCCTCCGAGCGGGAGACGGAGAGGTTGCCGTAGACCCGCCAGGGCCCCTGCCGCCAGTCCGCCGTCAGCTCCGTGCCGTAGACCCGGCCGCGCCGGTAGTTGTAAGGCGAGAAGACATAGGCGCGGCCGAACTGCCCGAGGTCCTGCATGTCCTCGACCGAGCGGCCATAGGCCTCGATGCCGAGGGTCAGGCTCTCCGTCACCCGCCGGCGGATGCCGAGATTGAGGTAGTGCGCCCGCTCCGGCTGCACCGGGTCGGCCTGCTGCGTCGCCGGCTGCAGGGTGGTGCCGCGGTAGCGGGCGATGTCGATCACCCCGACCAGCTCGGCCGGTGGCGGGGTGAAGTAGCGGGCATAGCCGAAGGCGACGGTCGTCGCGTCGTCTGGCGTCCAGACCAGGTTGGCGCGCGGGCTGAACTGCGAGGCCTCGACGATGCCGGAGACAGTATCAAAGCGGCCGCCGGCATTGAGGGTGAGGCGCTCGGTGATCCGCCACTCGTCCTGGAGGTAGACCCCGAAGAGCGTCTGGCGCACCCGGCCCGACTCGCGCAGGTTGAAGGGCGCGTCGAAGGCCTGGCCGAAGGCGTCGAGCGGCAGCAGCGTGCTGTCGGTCACGCTCCGCGTCGTGTCCTGGGACAGGAAGAAGCCGGCGCGCAGCGTGTGCTCGGGATGGAGGCGCCAGGCGGCATCGCCCTGGGTGCCGTAGGAGAGATTCTCCCGTCCCACCGTGCTCGCCGCGCCGTCGAAGAGCAGGTCGCCGAGCCCGTCCGGCCGGTAGCGGATGGAGGAGTTGCGGACGAAGCCAGAGAGCTGGAGGTCCACCGCGCCGACGCTGTGCTGCCCGGCGAGGATGGCGAAGCTGTTGCGCTGCACCTGCCGCGCGCGGAGGTCGGCGCTGTCGAAGGCCGAGCGGCCATAGGCGGTGAAGCCCGGTTGCAGCCCCGGCGTGTTCGGCACCTGGTAGGTCGAGAGCATGCTGCCGGCGATCAGCGAGATGCGGCTGCGGTCGCCGACCGGCACGGCCGCATGGATGAGGCCGCGGATCTGCTCCGTGCGGTTGTGGATGGCGTCCGGCCCCGGCGTCGGGTTCTCGAAGCCCCGGTCGCTGCGCAGGCCGGAGATGGAACCGAAATACTCGACCGGCCCTGCCCTGCCGCCATAGCTCGCCCCCGGCTGGATGGTGCCGAAGCTGCCGCCATAGATGCCGATGCTGCCGCCCGGATCCTCGAGCCCGGAGCGGAGCTGCATGTCGACGATGCCCGCCGTGCGGTAGCCGAACTGCGCCGGCAGCGCGCCGGTGATGAGGGAGACGCTGCGCAGCGCCCGCGCGTCGAAGAGCTGGCTGAAGCCGCTGATCGCCTCCGGCAGCAGCACGCCGTTGACGCGGTATTGCAGGTTGCGGTGGTCGCCGCGGACATGCAGGTCGCCGAAGGCCTCCTGCACCACGCCCGGCGCCTGGAGCAGCACGTCGGTGAGGCGGGCATTCTCGCCCTGGGGAAGCTGCTGGATGGCCTCGCGGTCGATCTCGTAGCGGCTGGCGCCGAGGCTCGGCGCGATGGCGTTGCGCGCGATATCGAGGCGCCGCGACTGCACGACGAGGTCGGGCAACTCGAACACCTGCTCCTCCGCCCGCGCCGCAGCCGCCGCGAGGAAGAATGCGATGGCGACAATTCGATAGGTGTTCATCTCTGCATCATCCACGGCTATTGATATCTTCATGTGTTTAATGTTTATTTTCAGTGGTTTACCCTGAACGAGCCCAGCGGATGGCGCAAGCCGCCGCAATGCGCGATGCTGGCGGGGCAGACCGACGAGGCTCTTCATGACCGGCACGCTCTTCCGCAACTTCCGGCTCTTCGATGGCCTCTCCGACCAGCTCGCCGAGGGGATGGAGCTGCTGGTCGAGGGTGGGCGGATGAAGGAGCTCGCCGACCGGCCGATCACCTCCGCCACGGCGCGCCTCGTCGATTGCGGCGGGCGGACGCTGATGCCGGGGCTGATCGACGCGCATGTGCACGCCTATGGCAGCGAGGCCGACCTCGCCCGGCTCGAGCGGCTGCCGCACAGCCTGCAGGCGCTCCAGGCGGCGGACCGGCTGCGGCAGTCGCTGCAGCGCGGCTTTACCACCATCCGCGATGCGGGGGGCGCCGATTGGGGCCTCGCCATCGCCTGCGAGACGGGGCTGATCGCGGGGCCCCGGCTCTTCTATCCCGGGCGGGCGCTCTCGCCGACGGGCGGGCATGGCGACATGCGGCCCAACACCATGCTCGACCAGTTCTGCGGCTGCTGCGCGCCAGCCATGGCGCTCGGCGTCATCGCCGATGGCGTCGACGAGGTGCGCAAGGCCGTGCGCGGCGAGCTGAAGCGCGGGGCGCATGCCATCAAGATCATGGCGAGCGGCGGCGTCGCCTCGCCCTCCGACCCGATCTACGCCCTACAGTACAGCGACGAGGAGATCGCCTGCGCCGTCTGGGAGGCGAAGGCCTGGCGGCGCTACGTGCTCGCCCATGCCTATACGCCGGAGAGCATCCACCGCGCGGTGCGGCTCGGTGTGCGCTCGATCGAGCATGCCAACCTCATCGACGCCGAGACGGCGGGCTTCATGGCGGAGCGCGGCGCCTTCGCCGTGCCGACCCTCGTCACCTATGACGCGCTGGAGGAGGAGGGGCCGGCGCTCGGCCTGCCGCCCGAGAGCATGGCGAAGCTCGCCAGCGTGAAGGATGCCGGGCTCGGCAGCCTCGAGATCCTGGCGCGGGCCGGGGTGCGGATGGCACTGGGGACGGACCTGCTCGGGGCGATGCACCGGCGGCAATCGGATGAATTCGTCATCCGCCGCCAGGTGCTGCCGGCGGCGGAGGTGCTGCGCAGCGCGACCAGCGTGGCGGCGGCACTGCTGAACCAGGAGGGCGCGCTCGGCGTGGTGGCGCCCGGGGCGCTGGCCGACCTCATCCTCGTTGACGGCGACCCCATCGCCGATATCGGCGTGCTCACCGGCCAGGGCGAGCGCATCCCCTTCGTCATGAAGGGCGGCGCGGCGATGATCGACCGGCTTGGCGCCTAGGGCAAGCTTCGATCAGGTGGAAGCACCCGATGGGAGGTGGTTGCTCGACCGGACAACAGGCTAGAGCGGGGGCCGTGAGCCGTGGCGGACGGGAACCGCGCTAGCGCACGAGGCGCAACGTCCCGGAGGAGGGAATCTCCCCCGCCGATTTCTGCAGGTTGAGCAGCTGGGTCGTTAGCGCCAGGACGCGCAGCGTCTGGTCCTCCGCCTCCTCCTGCTGCGCGACATACCAGCGCGCGCCGCCGTAATCGACCGCGAGCCGCGGCCGGGCCGGCGGCTGCTGCCAGAGATGGAAGAGCCGCGGCCTTGCCTGCTGGCCGCCCGGCAGCGGGACGGAGATGCGATAGGCGACGCCTTCCTCCTCCCTGCGTTGCACGGCGCCGAGATAGTTCAGGATCTCGCTGACCGACCGCAGGTACCAGGCGAGGCCCTGCGCCGCGGCGCGGCCGGCAGGGATGGCGTGGTCCGCCACCTCGTCGGCATTGCAGGGGTCGCCCTCCTGGGTGATCGGCGAGATCTGCGGCGGCTCGTTGTCGAGGGCAAGCGCGGTGAAGGGCGGCGAGGAGCCGGGGCTGCCGGGCACGCAGATCACCAGCTGGTTCACCGCGCGATAGAGCTGCCACCCCTCCCCGGCCCGGCGCAGGCTGATGCCGGCCTCCTTCAGCATGGCCAGCCGGTCCGGCGCCGTCGCCTCCGCCCGGCTGAGCGGCGGGCCGAGCGGGATCAGCCGCGTGTAGCCGTTGAAGCGGAGGCGCCCGAAGCGCGTCAGCCGGTCGACGATGGCCTGGAAGGGGTCGCATGGGGGCCTCGCCTCCAGGCCGGCCGCGGCGCAGGCGGCCTCCGCCCCAGGGTCGAGCGCCTGGCGGCGGGCAGGGTTGTTCTCGATGATCCGGCCGCCCGGCCCCTCGTCGAATTTGGAGACCAGGAGGTAGAGCAGCACCTGGTCCGGCAGGCCTTGGTCGGAGAGCAGGCGGAGCAGCACCGGGTCGATCGGGCGGAGCAGGCCGCGGGCGAATTCCTGCCGGTCGAGCGGCCCGATGTCGAAGCTTGGGTTGGTCGAGGCCAGCAGCGCCGGCTGGGCCAGGCCAGTTGTCTGGCTGAGGTCGTAGCCGAAGCCGGCGGAGAGGGTGAAGGCGCCGTGGATGGCGCCGATCGTCGAGAAGTGCAGCGGCGCCTGGTCCCTGGCGCGGAGCACGTTAACCACCAGCAGCGTGTCCGTCGCCGCCTGCAGGGTGCCGTTATAGGCTATGCTGTTCTCGGCGATGCTCCCGCCGAGCGAGCAGGCGGCGAGGCCGGGCAGCAGGGCGAAGGCCAGCAGGCGGAGGCGCATCCGGGTTGCGGCAGCGTCAGCCGAGATGGACCTCGAAGCCCTTGGCCGTTGCCGGGCGCGCCATCATCCGCGCGTACCAGGCGCCGACATGGGGCAGGTCGTCGAAGGGCACCTGGTGCCGCTCATGCCGCCAGGCCCAGCCGAGGATGGCGAAATCGGCGATGCTCGGCTCGGCCTCGGTCGCCACGTAGTCGCGCCCTGCCAGGCGCCGGTCGAGCACCCCGTAGAGCCGCTTCGTCTCCGTATGGTAGCGGTTGAGGCCGTAGTCCTTGGCCGGCCCGTCCTGCTGCATGAGGAAATGGTGGACCTGGCCGGGCATGGGGCCGAAGCCGCCCATCTGCCACATCAGCCACTCGAGCACCGGCACCCGGTCGCGCAGCTCGCGCGGCAGGAACCGGCCCGTCTTCTCGGCAAGGTAGAGGAGGATGGCGCCGCTCTCGAAGACGGTGATCGGCTGGCCGCCCGGCCCCTCCGAATCGATGATGGCGGGGATGCGGTTGTTCGGGCTGAAGGCAAGGAAGCCGGGGGCGAACTGCTCGCCCTTGGTGATGTTGACGGTCTTCACCGTGTAGGGGAGGCCCATCTCCTCCAACGCCACGCTGATCTTCCGGCCGTTCGGCGTGTTCCATGTATGCAGCTCGATCATGGGGTCCCCGTCCCGAATGCGTCGGATGGAGCCTAGCCGAGGCCGCAGGGGCTGGCGAGCGCGGCGCACTGTGGCAGCGGAGCCACCCATGGCCACGAACCCGCGTGCGAAACATTGGAGATGCTTCCCAAAGTCGCTGCGATGACGCAACCTGTGCGTGCAGTGCCGGCCAGGGGACATGGTGGCGGCACGGCGTTTTGGGGGATGAGTTTCATGCTGGGAATGTCGCTTCCGGCCGCGCGCCGAAAGTCGGTGACGCTTGCCTACCTGATCTGGGCCGCCTTCGGCCTGTTCGGCCTGCACCGCTTCTATCTGGGGCGCACGCTCTCGGCCGCGGGCATGGCCGCCATCACCGTGCTGTCCGTGCCGCTGATCTGGAGCGGCCTCGGCCTGCTCGGCTTCGTCGCCACCGGCACCTGGGCGCTGGCGGATGCCATCCTCATCCCCGGCATGGCGAAGGAGCTCAACACGGCAGTGGCCGCGGCACCCTGACGGAGGCCGGCGCCCCTTCCCCCAAGGGCGCTGCACAACCGAGGGTTGAGGAAGGTCGCGCCCCTCCTCAGGCCAGCTTCTGCTTCAGCACCTCGTTGACGAGGGCCGGGTTGCCCTTGCCCTGCATCGCTTTCATCACCTGGCCGACGAAGAAGCCGAACAGCTTCTCCTTCCCACTGCGGTACTCGGCGACCTTGTCGGCATTGGCGGCCATCACCTGATCGATCGCGGCCTCGATGGCGCCGGTATCGACCACCTGGCGGAGGCCCCGCGCATCGACGATGGCGCCCGGCCGCTCGCCGGTCTCGAACATGATGGCCAGCACGTCCTTGGCGATCTTGCCGTTGATGGTCCGGTCGGCGATCAGGTCCAGCAGCTCGCCAAGCGCCGCGGCGTCGACCGGGCTCTCCTCGACGCCGAGGCCGGTGCGGTTGAGCGCGGCGAAGAAGTCGCCGGTGACCCAGTTGGCGACCGTCTTGGCGTCGCGCCCCTTGGCCACCGCCTCGAAGAAGCCGGCCGTCTCGCGCTCCAGCGTCAGGACATGCGCGTCATAGGGCGAGAGGCCCATGGCGACGTAGCGCGCGCGGCGCTCATCCGGCAGCTCGGGCAGCGAGGCCTTCAGGCTCTCGACCCAATCGGCCTCGAGCACGAGGGGCGGCAGGTCGGGGTCAGGGAAGTACCGGTAGTCATGCGCATCCTCCTTGGAGCGCATGGAGCGCGTCACCCCGCGGCCGGTATCGAACAGCCGCGTCTCCTGCTCGACCGCGCCGCCCTCCTCCCAGACCTCGATCTGACGGCGCGCCTCGGCCTCCACCGCCTGCATGACGAAGCGGATGGAGTTAACGTTCTTGACCTCGCAGCGGGTGCGGAACCCCTCCCCCGCCTTGCGGACGGAGACATTGACGTCGGCCCGCATCGAGCCCTCGTCCATGTTGCCGTCGCAGGTGCCGAGGTAGCGCACGATCTGGCGCAGCTTCGTCAGATAGGCCCCCGCCTCCTCCGGCGAGCGCATGTCGGGCTCGGAGACGATCTCCATCAGCGCGACGCCGGAGCGGTTGAGGTCGATGAAGCTCTTCGACGGGTGCTGGTCGTGCAGCGACTTGCCGGCATCCTGCTCGAGATGCAGGCGGGTGATGCCGATCTGCTTGGTGCTGCCATCGGCGAGCGTGATCTCGACCGTGCCCGTGCCGACGATCGGGTGGGCGAACTGGCTGATCTGGTAGCCCTGCGGCAGGTCGGCATAGAAGTAGTTCTTCCGGTCGAAGCGCGACCAGAGATGGATCTCCGCCTTCAGCCCGAGCCCGGTGCGCACGGCCTGCGCCACGCATTCCTTGTTGATCACCGGGAGCATGCCGGGGAAGCCGGCATCGACGAAGGAGACCTGGCTGTTCGGCGCGGCGCCGAACTCGGTCGCCGCGCCGCTGAACAGCTTGGCCTGCGAGGTCACCTGGGCATGGACCTCGAGTCCGATGACGACTTCCCAAGGGCCGGTGCGGCCTTCGATCATGTAGGTCATGGGCTTGTCTCCTCTGCCCAGGCGAAGACGCGTTCCTGTTCCTCCGCCAGGAAGCCGGCGGCATCCGGGCCGACGATGCGGCCGCAGCGCTCGGCGGCGCGGGCGAAGCCGATCAGCGGCCGGCCGCGCATCGCGCCATGCGGGACGCTCGGCTGGTCGACGACGATGGCGGAGAGCAGCGGCCAGCCGCGCTCCATGGCCATGCGGCACAGCCCGTAAAGATGCGGGTCCATCCGCCGCCGGGCCGCGGACCAGGGCAGCCCGCTTGCCGCAGCTACCGCGCCATAGCTGAGATAGCGACGGCCTGCCGCCGCCGCATGGATCGCGGCCAGGCTCCGCTCCATGTCGAGCTCGCCGCTCATGTGCCGGCCCTCAGCCGCGGCAGGGCGGTGAAATTCGCCGCCTGCTCGATCGCCGCGCCGACGGCGAAAACCGTCTCCTCGTCGAAGGGCTTGCCGATCACCTGCAGGCCGAGCGGCAGTCCGTGGGCGTCGAGCCCGGCCGGCACCGCGATCCCCGGCAGGCCGGCGAGGTTCGCTGTCACGGTGAAGACGTCGTTGAGGTACATCTTCACCGGGTCGTCCTGCTTCTCGTCCATGCCGAAGGCGGCCGAGGGCGTCGCCGGCGTGACGATGGCGTCCACTTTGCCGAAGGCCTCGTCGAAGTCGCGCTTGATGAGGGCACGGATCTTCTGCGCCTTCAGGTAGTAGGCGTCGTAGTAGCCGGCGCTCAGCACATAGGTGCCGATCAGGATGCGCCGGCGCACCTCGGCGCCGAAGCCCTCGGCCCGCGTCCGCTCGTAGAGGTCGCGCAGGTCGCCGCCCGACTCCGCGGCGCGCAGCCCGAAGCGCACGCCGTCATAGCGGGCGAGGTTGGAGGAGGCCTCCGCCGGCGCGACGATGTAGTAGGTCGGCAGCGCATACCGGGTGTGCGGCAGGCTGATATCGACCGTCTCCGCCCCTTCCGCGCGCAGCCAGTCAAGGCCCTGCTGCCAGAGCGCCTCGATCTCGGCCGGCATGCCGTCCAGCCGGTACTCCTTCGGCACGCCGATCCGCAATCCTTTCACCCCGCGGGCACAGGCGGCGGCGAAATCAGGGACGGGGATATCGGCGCTGGTGCTGTCCTTCGGATCGTGGCCGGCCATGGAGCGCAGCAGGATGGCGCAATCCTCGACGGTGCGGGCCAGCGGCCCCGCCTGGTCGAGCGAGGAGGCGAAGGCGACGATGCCGAAGCGGCTGCACCGTCCGTAGGTCGGCTTCATGCCGGCGACCCCGCAAAGGGCCGCCGGCTGGCGGATTGACCCTCCGGTATCCGTCGCCGTCGCGCCCAACGCCAGCCGCGCCGCAACGGCCGCCGCCGAGCCGCCGGAGGAGCCGCCGGGCACCAGCCGGGTATCCGGGTCATTGGCGCGCGACCAGGGGTTCTCCACCGGGCCGAAGGCGCTGGTTGTGTTCGAGGAGCCCATGGCGAACTCGTCAAGATTGGCCTTGCCGAGGAAGACCGCGCCGTCCCGCAACAGGTTGGCGGAGACGGTGCTCTCATAGGGCGGGATGAAGTTGCCGAGGATGCGGCTGCCCGCCGTCGTCAGCGTCCCCGCCGTGCAGAACAGGTCCTTGATGGCGAGCGGCACGCCCTCGAGCGGGCCGGCGATGCCCTCCTTCCGGCGCGCATCGCTGGCGCGGGCCTGCTCCAGCGCCCGCTCGCCGGTCACGGTGATGTAGGCGTTGAGGCGCGGGTTCAGCGCCGCGATGGCGTCGAGATGCGCACTCGTCAGCTCGACCGAGCTGATGATGCCCTCGTTCAGCGCCTCGATGGCGCCGCGCAGGGTGAAGTCGGTTGGGTGCATCTTATTCCACCACCTTCGGGACGCCGAAATACTCGCCCTGACGGTCGGGCGCATTGGCGAGGATCTTGTCCGCGATGCCGCCATCGGTCACCGCATCGGGGCGCGGGCGGAGGGCCACGGCGCCGCCGCCGGCCATCGGCTCAACCCCCTCGGTATTCACCGCCTGCAATTGCTCGATCCAGCCGAGGATGCCGTTCAGCTCCACCTGGGCCTGGGCGAGCTCGCCCTCCTCCAGCCGGATGCGGGCCAGGGCGGCGATGCGGCGGACCGTCGCGAGATCGAGGGACATGGGCCATTCCAGTCTGCACGAGAGAGGCGGCTATAAGGCTCCGCATGGCGCTCTTCAACCTGACCGACCTCCGTTCGGCCCTTCCCCGGGGACATCGCCTGCTGGGGCTCGACCCGGGGAGCAAGCTGATCGGCCTTGCCCTGTCCGATGCCTCGCTGCTGCTGGCCAGCCCCTATGGCAGCCTGAAGCGGGCGAAGCTGGCGGCCAATGCGGCGGAGCTGCGGGCGATCGTTGCTAAGGAGGCCGTGGGCGGGTTGGTCGCCGGCCTGCCCCTTTCCATGGATGGCAGCTTCGGCCCGGCCGCGCAGGCGGCGAAGGACTGGGCCACGGCCATCGCCGCCGCGGTCGGCCTGCCGGTCGCCATGTGGGACGAGCGGCTGTCCAGCGCTGCCGTGAACCGGATGATGGTCGAGGCCGACCTCAGCCGCGCCAAGCGTGCGGCGGCGGTCGATGCCGCGGCGGCGGCCTATATGCTCCAGGCAGCCTTGGACGCCAGCCGCCCCGCCGCGGGTCCGGCGTCGGCCTGACCCTTGCCAGGCCGACGCCGGACCGGCTTCTTTCGAGCCGGCGATTCACGCCCTGAGCGATTTCACTCAGGGCGATCGCGGGCTAGTGTCCCGCCGACCTGAAAGTGGCGAATCCTGGATGTCCTTCTCCTTCCCCATCCTGCCCGATGGCCATCTCCTCGCCATCGAGGGGCTGGAGCCGCCGCATATCGGCGCCCTGCTCGACCTGGCCGAGAGTTACGCCCTCCTCAACCGCCAGGGGAAGACCCAGCGGGACCTGCTGCGGGGCCGGACCCTGATCAACCTCTTCTTTGAAGACAGCACCCGGACGCGGACCAGCTTCGAGCTCGCGGGCAAGCGGCTCGGGGCCGATGTCATCAACATGTCCGTCTCCAACTCCTCGGTGAACAAGGGCGAGACGCTAATCGACACGGCGACCACGCTGAACGCCATGCATTGCGACCTCTTGGTGGTCCGCCATGCCCAGTCCGGCGCCCCGGCCTTGCTGTCGCAGAAGGTCTCGGCCAGCGTCATCAATGCGGGGGACGGCACCCATGAGCACCCGACCCAGGCGTTGCTCGACGCGCTGACCATCCGCCGCCGCAAGGGCCGGCTCGAGGGGCTGGTGGTCGCCATCTGCGGCGACGTACTGCATAGCCGCGTCGCCCGCTCCAACATCCACCTGCTGACGGCGATGAATGCCCGCGTCCGCGTCGTCGGCCCGCCGACCCTGATCCCGTCGGAGGCCAGGCGGCTCGGCGTCGAGGTCTTCCACGACATGAAGGCCGGCCTCGCCGGCGCCGATGTCGTCATGATGCTGCGGTTGCAGAAGGAGCGGATGACGTGCGGCCTCGTCCCCTCCTCCCGCGAGTTCTTCCGCTTCTTCGGCCTCGACCGGGAGAAGCTCGGCTGGGCCAGGCCCGATGCCATCGTCATGCATCCCGGCCCGATGAACCGCGGCATCGAGATCGACAGCGCCATCGCCGACGACCCGGAGCGCAGCGTCATCGGCGAGCAGGTGGAAATGGGCGTCGCCTGCCGCATGGCGGTGCTCGACGTACTGGCGCGGGACCTTCGCCGCAATGCGTGACACGCTGATCGCCGGCGCCCGCCTGCTCGACCCCGTCTCCGGCCTCGACGCGCCGGGCGACCTGCTCATCCGCGGCGGGCTGATTCTCGACCACGGCCCCAACCTCGCCCGCCCCGAGGGCGCCGAGGTGATCGCTGCCGAAGGCGCCTGCCTCGCCCCGGGCCTGGTCGACCTCCGCGCCGCCATCGGCGAGCCCGGCGCCGAGCACCGCGAGACCATCGCCTCCGCCGCCGCGGCCGCCGTCGCGGGCGGCATCACGACGCTCTGCGCCCTGCCCGATACCGACCCGGCGCTGGACGACCCTGCCCTGGTGCAATTCGTCCTTCGCCGTGGCGAGGCGACGGGCTGCATCACCCTCCTCCCCTATGCCGCCGCGACCAAGCATTGCGACGGAAAGGAGATCGCAGAATACGGCCTGCTGCTGGAGGCAGGCGCCGTCGCCTTCACCGATGGCAGGCGGGCGATCGGCCATGCCCGGACCATGCGCCTCGCTCTCTCCTATGCCCGCGCCTTCGGCCGCATGGTCGTCCAGCACCCGGAGGAGCCGGGCCTCGCCGCCGGCGGCGCCGCGACCGAGGGCGAGCTGGCGACCCGCCTCGGCCTGCCCGGCATTCCCGCCGCGGCGGAGGCGATACTGGTCCAGCGCGACATCGCCCTCGCCCGGCTGACCGGCGGCCATGTGCATTTCGCCCATATCAGCACCGGCGCGGCGCTCGACCTCATCCGCGCGGCGAAGGCGGAGGGGCTGGCGGTGACCTGCGACACCGCGCCGCCCTATTTCGACCTGAACGAGACGGCGATCGGCGACTACCGGACCTATGCCAAGCTCTCCCCGCCGCTCAGGCCGGAGGCGGACCGGCTGGCGGTGGTCGCGGCGCTGCAGGACGGCACGATCGACGCCATCGCCTCCGACCACCAGCCGCACGATGCCGACGACAAGCGCTTGCCCTTCGCCCAGGCCGAGGCGGGCGGGGCGGGGCTGGCGACGCTGCTCGGCGTCACCCTCGCCCGCGTCCATGGCGGGGACCTGCCGCTGCTCCAGGCCCTCGGCCTGCTGACGGCGCGGCCGGCGGCGCTCCTCGACCTGCCGATCGGGCGGCTCGCCAAGGCGGCGGCGGCCGACCTCGTTCTCTTCGAGCTCGATCGCGGCTGGCAGGTGAAGGCAGGCGCTCTCCCCGGTAAGGCGCAGAACTCGCCCTTCGACGGACGGGCCCTGGAGGGCCGCGTCATCGGCACCTGGAAATTCGGCCGGAGGGTCTTCGGCGCATGAGCCTGCTGCTGGCCTTGCTGCTCGGCTACCTGCTGGGCTCCGTCCCCTGGGGGCTGGTGCTGACCCGCACCGCCGGGCTCGGCGACATCCGCGCCATCGGCTCCGGCAGCATTGGCGCGACCAATGTGCTGCGGACGGGGAACAAGCCGCTCGCCGCCGCGACGATGGTGCTCGATATCGTCAAGGGAGCGCTCGCACTCTGGCTGGCGGGCAGCCTCTGGGGCGAACAGGCAGGGCTGGCGGCCGGCTTCGGCGCCGTGCTTGGCCATGCCTTCCCGGTCTGGCTCGGCTTCAAGGGCGGAAAGAGCGTGGCGACGGGGGGCGGCGTGCTGCTGGTCGCCGCCTGGTGGCTCGGCCTCGGCGCGGCGCTGGTCTGGCTGGCGACGGCCTTCGCCACCCGCATCTCCTCGGTGAGCGCGCTGGCGGCCTGCGTCGCGGCGCCGGTGCTGGCGCTGGTGGCAGGGCGGTACGACCTGGCCGTGTTCAGCGCCGGCATCGCCCTGCTGGTCGCCTTCCGGCACAGGTCGAACATCGAGCGCCTGCTGGCCGGCACCGAGCCGCGCATCGGTCATAAATAATCCGGAACGAAACGCTGGACTTCGGCGGGGGGCCATGGTTCCTGCCCGGTGAACCATGGCTGCGCCGATGACCGCCGACACGCTCGACCGCCTTCGCCTGGCCCGCACCGAAGGGCTTGGGCCGCAGATCTTCCAGAAGCTGCTGCAGCGCTTCGGCACCGCCCGGGCGGCACTCGACGCCTTGCCGGACTTCAGCAAGGGCCGCCTCCTCCCGCCGGCGCCGAGCCTCGCGGAGCGAGAGATGGCCGCCCTTGCCAGGCTGGGCGGGCAATTCCTCTGCCTCGGCCTGCCCGGCTATCCGCCGCTGCTGGAGACGCTCTACGACCCGCCGCCGGCCATCGCCCTTCTCGGCGACCCAGCCGTGCTCGCCCCGCGCGCTGTGGCCATCGTCGGCGCCCGCAACGCCTCCACCGCCGGCCGCCGCCTGGCCGATACCCTTTGCGGCCGACCTGGCCAGGGCCGGCCTCGTCATCGTCTCCGGCATGGCGCGTGGGATCGATGCCGCGGCGCATCTCGGCGCAATGCGGGAAGGCCGGACGGTCGCCGTCGTCGCCACCGGACTCGACCGTCCCTACCCTGCCGAGCATGCGGCGCTCCAGGCCCGCATCGCCGCCGAGGGTGGCGCCGTGCTCGCCGAGGCGCCGCTCGGCACCGCGCCGCACGCCCAGCACTTCCCCCGCCGGAACCGCATCGTCGCCGCGCTCGCCATGGGCGTCGTCGTGGTGGAGGCGGTGCAACGCTCCGGCAGCCTGATCACCGCGCGGCTCGGCCTCGAGCTGGGCCGGGAGCTCTTCGCCGTCCCCGGCAACCCGCTCGACCTGCGCTGCCGCGGCTCCAACGACCTGATCCGCCAAGGCGCCCATCTCGCCGAGTCGGCCGAGGACATCCTGCCGAACCTGCCCGAGGTGCCGCACGACCAGCCCCTCTTCAGCGCCCGACCCGAACGCGAAGCCCCGCCCGCCCCAGCCCCGCCACCCGGCGAGGCGGGCCAAGTGTTTGAATTGCTTGGGGCCACCCCCATAGCGGTTGACGAGGTGGTGCGGCGCTGCCACCTCTCGCCCTCCGCGGTCCAGACGATCCTTCTCGAATTCGAACTGGCCGGGCAGGTAGAGATGCTCCCGGGCAACCGCGTGGCGCTCACCGGCCAGGCCTGACGGAAGGGTTCCCGGACCGGAACCTATGCACCCGGCCGCGAAGGCCAGGGGGACTGGAGTCCATGACGGACGTCGTCGTTGTCGAATCGCCCGCCAAGGCCAAGACCATCAACAAGTACCTCGGCGGGGACTACAAGGTCCTCGCCAGCTTCGGCCATGTGCGCGACCTGCCCCCGAAGGACGGCTCCGTCCGTCCCGACGAGGACTTCGCCATGGACTGGGAATCGGAGGACCGCGGCGAGCGCCAGGTCAACGAGATCGCCCGTGCGCTGAAGGGCGCCCGCCGCCTCTTCCTCGCCACCGACCCGGACCGGGAAGGCGAGGCGATCTCCTGGCACGTGAAGGACATGCTGGCGCGCAAGGGCGTGCTGAAGGGCGTCGAGGTCCGGCGCATCACCTTCAACGAGATCACCAAACGCGCCATCCAGCACGCCATCGCCCATCCGCGCGAGCTCGACACGCCGCTGATCGACGCCTACCTCGCACGCCGCGCGCTCGACTACCTTGTCGGCTTCACCCTCTCCCCCGTGCTCTGGCGAAAGCTCCCCGGCAGCCGCTCCGCCGGCCGCGTGCAATCCGTCGCCCTCCGCCTGATCTGCGAACGCGAGGCGGAGATCGAGGCCTTCAAGGCGCGCGAGTACTGGACGATCGAGGGCCGCTTCACCACGCCCCAGGGCGCGCCCTTCACCGCCCGCCTGACGCATCTCGACGGCAAGAAGCTCGACCAGTTCGACCTGCCGGACGAGGCGAGCGCCATGCGCGCCAAGGCCGCCGTCGAGGCCGGCACCTTCTCGGTCGTCTCGGTCGAGAAGCGCCGCGTCCGCCGCAACCCGCCGCCGCCCTTCACCACCTCGACGCTGCAGCAGGAGGCGAGCCGCAAGCTCGGCATGGGCGCGCAGCAGACCATGCGCACCGCCCAGCAGCTCTACGAGGGCGTCGACATCCAGGGCGAGACGGTCGGCCTCATCACCTATATGCGGACCGATGGCGTGCAGATGGCCCGCGAGGCGATCGCCGCCATCCGCGACCATGTGAAGGGCGATTTCGGCCCGGACTACCTGCCCTCCGCCCCGCGCGAATACTCCTCCAAGGCGAAGAACGCTCAGGAGGCGCATGAGGCGATCCGCCCGACCGATGTGCGCAACACGCCGGAGAAGGTGGCCCGCTTCCTCGACGACCGGCAGCGCAAGCTCTACGAGCTGGTCTGGAAGCGCGCCGTCGCCTCGCAGATGCAGTCGGCCGAGCTCGACCAGACCACGGTCGAGATCGCCGACGCGAACCGCAAGACCGTGCTGCGCGCGACGGGCTCCGTCATCGCCTTCGACGGCTTCCTCAAGCTCTACCGCGAGGACGAGGACGACCGCGCCGCCGATGCCCGCGCAGGCCTCGTCACCGGTGCCCAGGAGGACGAGGAAAGCCGCACCCTGCCCCCGATGCGCGAGCGGGACCCGCTGAAGCGCGGCGAGGTCGCGGCCTTGCAGCACTTCACCCAGCCGCCGCCGCGCTACTCCGAGGCCTCGCTGGTCAAGAAGATGGAGGAGCTCGGCATCGGCCGGCCCTCCACCTATGCCTCCATCCTGCAGACCCTGCAGGACCGCGACTACGTGAAGCTCGACAAGCGCCGCTTCATCCCGGAGGACCGCGGCCGTCTCGTCACCACCTTCCTCGTGCGCTTCTTCGAGCGCTACGTCGATACCGGCTTCACCGCCGGGCTCGAGGAGCAGCTCGACGACATCTCCGGCGGCAAGATCGACTGGCGCGCCGTCATGCGCGCCTTTTGGGACGATTTCCGCAAGGCCGTCGATGCGACCAAGGACCTCAAGATCAGCGACGTCATCGACACGCTGGACGAGGAGCTCGGCCCCCATTTCTTCCCCGAGCGCGGCGACGGCGCCGACCCGCGCGTCTGCCCGGCCTGCGCCGGCGGGCGGCTCGGCCTCCGCCTCGGGCGGACCGGCGCCTTCATCGGCTGCTCCAACTACCCGGAATGCCGCTACACCCGCCCGCTGATCGCCCCCGGCGCCGAGGGCGAGGGCAGCACGGGCCTGACGGAGGGCCCGCGCGAGCTGGGCAGCGATCCGGCCTCGGGCGAGCAGGTGACGGTCCGCCGCGGCCCCTATGGCGTCTATGTCCAGCTCGGCGAGGGCGGGACGGATGCCAAGGGCAAGCCGACCAAGCCCCGCCGCGCCAGCCTGACCCGCGACATGGACCCGGATACGCTCGACCTGGAGCGGGCGCTGAAGCTGCTCTCCCTCCCCCGCGTCATCGGGCGGGACCCGGAGAGCGGCGAGGAGATCCAGGCCGGGCTCGGCCGCTTCGGGCCCTACATCAAGGTCGGCTCGATCTTCCAGTCGCTCGAGCCGGGCGACGACGTGCTCGCCCTCGGCATGAACCGGGCGATGGAGCTGCTGGCGAAGGCCCGGGCCAAGGTCCGCCTGGTCGGCCAGCACCCGAAGGACGGCGCCCCGGTCGAGATCCGCAAAGGGCGCTTCGGCCCCTATGCCCAGCACGGCAAGGTGGTCGCCAACCTGCCGCGCAACCTCGCCATGGAGGATGCCACGCTCGAGCAGACCGTCGCCCTGCTGGCCGAGAAGGGCAAGGAGCTGAAGCCGCTGGCGAAGGGCGGCAAGGGCAAGGCGAAGCCGGCGAGGTCCGCACCCCGGGCCAACGGAGCCGAGCCGGCGCCGGCCAAGCCCGCCCCGCGCAAGGCGGCCATCAAGCCCGCGTCCCGCAAGCCAGCCGTCGCCGCGGCGAAGAAGCCCGCCGCCAAGGCCAAGCCCGCCGCCCGCAAGGCCCCGGCCCGGAAGCCGGCCGCCAAGGCCTGATGGCGGAGCGCCCCCTCCCCTCCAAGGAGGAGCTGCGCCGCTTCATCGAGGCCGCGCCGGGCAAGGTCGGCAAGACCGAGATCAGCCGGCATTTCGGCCTGACCTCGGACCAGCGCCCCGCCCTCCGCGCCCTGCTGCGGGACGTGCTGGCGGAGGGCGGCGCCATGCCCGCCGGCCGGCGGGGGCTCGCCGCGCCCGGGCGCCTGCCGGAGATGGCGGTGGTCGAGGTCTTCGGCACCGACCGGGATGGAGACCCGCTGGCCCGGCCGCTCGGCTGGAAGGCGGAGCAGGGCGACATGCCCCTCGTCTACATGCGCCCCGAGCGCGCGGGCCAGCCGGCCCTGGCCCCCGGCGAGCGGGTCCTGGCGCGCCTCAAGCCCGCCGGCCGCGGCCGCTACGACGGCAGCACGGTGAAGCGCATCGGCAGCACCCCGGCCCGCCTGCTCGGCCTCTTCGAGGAGGGCCGGATCAAGCCGGTCGACCGCCGCCACCGCGCGGAATGGGAGGTGCCGCCCGGCGAGGCGGGCGGCGCCGAGCCGGGCGAGCTGGTCCTTGCCGAGCCGCTGCCGGGCCGGCCGATGGGCCTCCGCCCGGCGCGCATCATCGAGCGGCTAGGGCGGATGGGCGAGCCGCGCTCGGTCTCGCTGCTCTGCATTCATGTCCATGGCATCCCGCATGCGCTGCCCGGCGCGGCGCTTGCCGAGGCCGCGGCGGCCTGCGCCGTCCAGCCCGATGGGCGGAAAGATCTCCGCCCGATCCCCCTCGTCACCATCGATGGCGAGGATGCGCGGGACTTCGACGATGCCGTCTGGGCCGAGCCCGTCGAGGGCGGCTGGCGCCTGCTCGTCGCCATCGCCGACGTCGCGCATTACGTCCGCCCCGGCAGCGCGCTCGACCGCGAGGCCTGGCTGCGCGGCAATAGCGTCTATTTCCCCGACCGCGTCGTGCCGATGCTGCCGGAGGCGCTCTCCAATGGCTGGTGCAGCCTGAAGCCCGGCGAGGATCGCGGCTGCCTCTTCGCCGAGATCACCATCGACGCGGCGGGGAGCAAGACGGGCCACCGCTTCGGGCGCGGCATCATGCGGAGCGCCGCGCGCCTCACCTATGAAGGCTTCGAGGCCGGCGAGGATCCGGCCGGCACGCGAGAGGCGCTGCTCGGCGCCTACGCCGCGCTGCAGGCGGCGCGCGACCGCCGCGGCACCCTCGACCTCGACCTACCGGAGCGGCGCGTGCGGCTCGACGAATCCGGCCAGGTGCTATCGGTCGAGCCACGCGCCCGTCTCGCCGCGCACCGGCTGATCGAGGAATTCATGATCGCCGCCAATGTCGCGGCGGCGGAGGAGCTGGAACGCCTCGGCCAGCCCTGCCTGTACCGCATCCACGACCGCCCCTCGGACGAGAAGCTGGAAGGCCTCCGCCGCTTCCTCGAGACGTTCGAGATCAGCCTGCCGCCCGGCGACCGCGTCCGCCCGGCCGACCTCGCCCGGGTGCTGGACCGCGTCCGGGGCGCGGCAGAGGAGCGGCTGGTGAACGAGACGCTGCTGCGCGGCCAGTCCCAGGCCGCCTATGCGCCGGACAATATCGGCCACTTCGGCCTTGCCCTGCCGCGCTACGCGCATTTCACCAGCCCGATCCGGCGCTATGCCGACCTCGCCGTCCATCGCGCGTTGGTCCGCGGCCTCCGCCTCGGCCCCGACGGCCTGACCGAGGAGGAGGCCAGCCGCCTCACCGAGACCGGCGACCACGGCACCGCCACCGAGCGCCGCGCTGCCGCCGCCGAGCGCGACGCGGTGGAGCGCTACCTTGCGGCTTATATGGCACATCGTATCGGTGACGTGTTTCCCGCCCATATTTCCGGCGTGACACGCTTCGGCCTGTTCGTCACCCTGGAGGCGACTGGCGCGGCGGGAATTGTTCCTTTCGCGTCCCTGCCGGACGACCGATGGTTGCAGGATTTGCCGCGGCACGCCTTGGCGGGCCAGAGGACCGGGCTGCGCTTTGCCCTGGGGCAAGCGGTCGAGGTTCGTCTGGCCGAGGCGGTGCCGCGCACCGGCGGGCTGGTGTTCCATCTCATGCAGGGCGTGCCTGCCAGGCCGCGCGGCGCACGGCGGCGCTGATCCTGCTGCTGCTCGCCACGCTGGTCGGGCGCGGTGCGGCGGCGGAGGAGGGTTTTCCGCGCGAGCCGATGCAGGCGGTGCTCGCCGCCGCGCTCGGCACGGTGCTGGAGCGGCACCTGGAGGCGGCGGCGCCGGCCGATCTCGGCCTCTGGACCCTGCGCGGCCTCGAGGTGCTGGACAGCCAGCTCAAGGCGGAGATGCGCTCCGGCACGCTGCTGCTGACGGCCGGCGACCGGCTGCTCGCCGCCCGCCCCCTCCCCCCGCTCCTGCCGAATGCGCCGCCGGATTCCGCCGCGCCCGGCCTCGCCCTCGGCCTCGCCGCGCTGTTCGAAGCCGCCTGGCAGTACTCCCCGCTGCTGCGCCGCGCCGGGCCGGAGCGGATACTGCGCAGCGGCTTCGAGGAGCTGTTCAACCACCTCGACCCCTATAGCCGCTACCTGACGCCGGAGGAGGCCGAGGCGGCGCGCGGCCGGCGCGTCGGCCAGGTGGGGCTCGGCCTGCGGCTCGCTGCCGGGCGAGGCCGGGAGGTGGTGCTGGCGACCATCCTGCCCGGCGGGCCGGCGGCCTCGGCGGGGCTCCGGCCGAATGACCGGGTGCTGGCGATCGACGGCGCCACCGTCTCGGTCGAGGACCTGGCCGGCGCCGCCGCCCTGCTGGAAGGCCCGGCCGGAACCGAGGTGGTGCTTCGCCTGCAGCGTGCCGGGCGGCGCTTCACCGCCCGGCTGCTGCGCAGCCTGCTGCCACCGGAGACCGTCCATGCCGAGCGGCGCGACGACATCCTCTGGATCCGCCTCGACAATTTCTCGAGCGCCACCGACCGCCACGTGCTGGAGGCGCTGGCCGAGAGCTTCCCGTCCGACGGCGCCCGCGCCACGCGGCCGCGCGGCGTGGTGCTCGACCTCCGCGGCAACCGCGGCGGGCTGCTCGGCCAGGCGGTGGCGGTGGCGGGCGCCTTCCTCCCCGGTGGGGTGGTGGCGCAGACGGCGGGGCGGCACCCGGATGCGGCGCGGGTCTACCTGGCGACGCTCGGCGACCGCACCGGCGGGGCGCCGGTCATCGTGCTGGTCGATGGCCGCACCGCCTCGGCGGCGGAGATCGTCGCCGCGGCGCTGGCCGATCAGGGCCGGGCCGTGGTCGTCGGCAGCGCCACCACGGGCAAGGGGCTCGTCCAGATCGTCATGCCGCTGCCGAATGGCGGAGAGCTGCTGGTGACCTGGTCGCGCGTATTGGCGCCGCGCGGCTGGCCGATCCAGGCGCTCGGCGTGCTGCCGGCGCTCTGCACCAGCCTCGGCGAGGAGGCGGCGGCGGCCGGCCTCTCCCGGCTGCGGCAGGAGGACCCGCCGATGGCGGCGGTGCTGGCGCGGGAGCGGGCGGCCCGCGCCCCGGTCCCGGCGAGCGAGGTCGCGGCGCTGCGGCAGGCCTGCCCGCCGGCCGAGGGCAAGGCCGCCGATGCCGCCATGGCCCGGGCGCTGCTGACCGAGCCGGCAACCTACGAGGCGGCGCTGGCCCGGTGAGCGCCGGCAGGCCAAGCCAGGCCCGATCGTGGAAACCCTGGCGTTCCCGGCCCGTTCCAGGCCGCGTTGCCAAGCCGCGACACCACCCGATATCTTGCACCGCACCATCCGGCCGCGTCTTCCTGGCATGGCCGCAGCATCCGAGGACACAGGCGACATGAGCAGCACGGCATCCGGGGCGGCCAAGCCGACCGTAACCGTCACCTTGGACGGCACCAACCGCAGCACCACGCTGCCGCTGCTCTCCGGCACCCTCGGCCCGGCGGTGGCCGACATCCGCAAGCTCTACGGCGATCTCGGCGTCTTCACCTTCGACCCCGGCTACGGCGCGACCGCCTCCTGCGAAAGCAAGATCACCTATATCGACGGCGATGCCGGGGTGCTGCTCTATCGCGGCTACCCGATCGACCAGCTGGCCGAGCAGTCCGACTTCATCGAGGTGGCCTACCTGCTGCTCGAGGGCGAGCTGCCCTCCGCGAGCCAGCTCGCCGAGTTCCGCAAGAACGTTACCTACCACACCATGCTGCACGAGCAGCTGCGGCGCTTCTTCGACGGCTTCCGCCGCGACGCGCACCCGATGGCGATCCTCTGCGGCGTGGTCGGCGCGCTGGCCGCCTTCTACCACGACAACCTCGACATCAACGACCCGCGCCAGCGCGAGATCGCGGCCTTCCGCCTGATCGCCAAGGTGCCGACCATCGCGGCCTGGGCCTACAAGTACTCGATCGGCCAGCCCTTCATGTATCCGCGCAACGACCTGAGCTATGCGGAGAACTTCCTCTACATGCTCAACGCCGTGCCGGCGGAGCCCTATGTCAACAACCCGATCCTGTCGCGCGCCATGGACCGCATCCTGGTGCTGCACGCGGACCACGAGCAGAACGCCTCGACCAGCACGGTGCGCCTCGCCGGCTCGACCGGCGCCAACCCCTTCGCCTGCGTCGCCGCCGGCATTGCCGCCCTCTGGGGCCCGGCGCATGGCGGCGCGAACGAGGCGGTGCTGAAGATGCTCGCCGAGATCGGCCGCCCGGAGAACATCCCCGAGTTCATCCGGCAGGTGAAGGACAAGAACGCCCACACCAAGCTCATGGGCTTCGGCCACCGGGTCTACAAGAACTTCGACCCGCGGGCGAAGATCATGAAGGAGACCTGCCACGAGGTCCTCGCCGAGCTCGGCATCAAGGACGAGCCGCTGCTCGACATGGCGATGGAGATGGAGCGGATCGCCCTGGAGGACGACTACTTCGTCTCCCGCAAGCTCTACCCGAATGTCGACTTCTACTCGGGCATCATCCTGAAGGCGATGGGCATCCCGACGCACATGTTCACCGTGCTCTTCGCCGTCGCCCGCACCGTCGGGTGGGTGAGCCAGTGGAAGGAGCTGATCGAGGATCCGGCGCAGCGCATCGGCCGCCCGCGGCAGATCTACAGCGGCGCCGGGACGCGCGACTACGTGCCGGTCAGCCGCCGCGACTGATCCTTCGAGTCCGCGCTGGGCGAAGCCGGCCGGGAGCAGCCCCGGCCGGTTTTTTTGCGGCCCGGGGCCGGCCCGTCCCTTGGCCTGGACATGCTTCGGCCAGCGAGACATTGTTCTGCTTGAGCGCGAAGCAAGTATTCACAAGTCCTTATTGCACTTTCTGCAAGTACTTTCAAATGTCCAGTTGTGGCACTCGGTGACCATCTTATGAACGGAAAGCGAACGACAACCGACAGTTGTTGCGCATTCGAATCTAATACGCGCACTAGGCATCTCTGGTTGCATGAACGGCTCGGGATGCATTCGATGAGCGAAGCTTTCACCTCCGCACCACCTCACTCCCTGGACCGCCAGGTGCGCACGCAACTGAAAAAGTGGCCGCAGCGCCCCCCGGGCGTGCTGTCCAGCGCGAAGCAGCCGGGCACCTGGCTGCGTGGCCGCCCCGGCGACACGCCGCCACCAACCAGCCCTACCTGAAGCTACCCGGCTCCAACCGCCTGCGGACCCTGCCGGACGGGCTGTGGCTCCACTTCTCGCCCGACTCCGTCGATCCTTACGTCGACCTCCTTTGCATCGAGGCCTGCTCCTCGCTGCAGAACCTGCTCGACAAGCGCTCCCGCTTCGCGCCGACCACCTCCTCGCTCATGGCCTATTGCCCGCTCGACTGGCTGCGCGGCCCGGCCCAGCCGAATGACGAGACGCCGCGCTGACGCCTCATCCGCATGCTGAAGGCGGAGCCGGCGCAGCCGCTGATCCTGCCGGTGCGGGATGTCCGCGTCCTCTTCGGGCTCAAGACCCGGCATTACGAGGGCTTCGCGCGCAACCAAGTGGCGCAACCGCACGAATTTCACTGCCCGATGGACGCGCTGACCGCCGAGCGCGGGCATGAGGACCCCGACATGCGCGCCCTGATCGCCCGCGCCAGCGCGACGGCCAACTTCATGCGGCTGCCCTGATCGGGCATGCTGCGGGGATGACGAAGATCCTCGGCGTCCTCGGCGGCATGGGCCCGCTGGCCAGCGCGCAGTTCATGCTGCGCCTCACCCTCCTCACCCCGGCGGAGCGCGACCAGGAGCACATTCCCGCCGTGCTCTGGTCCGACCCGCGCGTGCCGGACCGCACCGCGGCACGGCTCGGCACCGGCGAGGACCCGTTGCCCTCCCTGCTGCGCGGCATCCGCGGGCTGGAGGCGGCCGGATGCGGCGCCATCGCCATCCCCTGCAACACCGCCCATGGCTGGCATGCGGCGATGCAGGCCGAGACCGCCCTGCCCATCCTCCACATCGTCGAGGCGACGGCGGATGAGCTGGCGCGGCTCGGCGTGGCGGAGGGCCCGATTGGGGTGATGGGGACGGCGGCGACCCTCGCCATGCGGCTCTACCAGCAAGGGCTGGAGCGGCGGGGCTGGCACTGCCTGGTGCCGGATGCGGCGGAGATGGCGGAGCGGGTCACGCCCGGCATCGCGCTGGTGAAGGCGAACCGCGTGGCGGAGGCCTATGCGCCGCTGGCGGAGGCGGCGCGCAGCCTCATGGCGCGGGGGGCCAGGGCGGTGGTGCTGGGCTGCACCGAGATCCCGCTCGGCATCGCCGCAGGGCCCGCCCCGCCCTTCCCGGTGGCGGACAGCATCGATGCGCTGGCCCGGGCCTCGATCACCTGGGCACGGGCGGATTAAGAATCAGTCGCAGTCGCAGCCGTCGGTCGGCCCGAGATCGCCACGCACGACATGGTGGTCGATCCATTCGGCGACGAGCCGGCGGGCCTCCTGCACGGAGGCTTCCGGGTGGTGAACCCGGTAGAGGGTGGTGCAGGCACGGAAGGCCGAGAGGTCGTCATTGCCCGTCTCGCGCAGCTCGCGATAGGCGGTGACCACCGCACGCTCGCAGCGTCGCCCAATGATGCCGGTTTCGACGGCCAGGTGACCCATCAACCCACTCCTTCGGTCGCAAGCGAGTTGAGAATCACTCGCAACAGAATTGCATGCTAGCGATGCATTACCGATCCTTCAAGGCCTGATCAGGCGCCTCACCGGGTTTGATCGACATCCTCGATCCCCCGCCTTCGGCACCCCTCGTCGCGCCGCTCCCCGCCTAGCCCCCGCCCCTTTCGCATGGGTCGAAGGGGGCGGAGAGCGTCCGCGCTGCGCGAACAGGTGGCGGCCGCACGGCTTAGGCCCGCGCCACCGCCTCCGCCAGCGCCTTGCCGACATCGGCCGTCCCGGCCTGGCCGCCCATGTCGCGCGTCCGCGGCCCGCCCTCGGCCAGCATGCGCTCGATGGTCTGGACGATGGCATCCGCCGCGGCCTTCTCGCCGAGATGCTCCAGCATCATCGCCCCGGACCAGATCTGCCCGATCGGGTTGGCGATCCACTTCCCGGCGATGTCGGGGGCCGAGCCGTGCACCGGCTCGAACATCGAGGGATGGGCCTTTTCCGGGTTGATGTTGGCGGAGGCGGCGATTCCGATGGAGCCGGCGACGGCCGGGCCGAGGTCGGAGAGGATGTCGCCGAAGAGGTTGGAGCCGACCACCACGTCGAACCAGTCCGGATGCTGCACGAAATGGGCGCAGAGGATGTCGATGTGGAACTGGTCCGTCGTCACCTCCGGATAGTGCTTCGCCATCTCGGCGAAGCGCTCGTCCCAGTAGGGCATGGTGAAGGTGATGCCGTTCGACTTGGTGGCGCTGGTCACCTTCTTCCGCGGCCGCGTCATCGCCAGCTCGAAGGCATATCTCATCACGCGGTCGCAGCCGATGCGCGTCAAGATGCTCTGCTGCGAGACGAATTCGCGCTCCGTTCCCGGGAACATCCGCCCGCCGACCGAGCTGTACTCGCCCTCGGTGTTCTCCCGCACCACGTAGAAGTCGATGTCCTTCGGCCCGCGGTTGGCGAGCGGCGTCGTCGCCCCCGGCAGCAGCTTGCAGGGGCGGAGGTTGACGTACTGGTCGAAGCCCCGGCGGATCGGGATCAGCAGCCCCCAGAGCGAGACATGGTCCGGCACCCCCGGCCAGCCGACCGCGCCGAGGAAGATGCTGTCGGAGGCGCGGAGCTGGTCCAGCCCGTCCTCCGGCATCATCCGCCCGGTCTGCGCATAGGTCTCGCAGGACCAGTCGTAATGGGTGAGCTCGAGGTCGAAGCCGAAGCGGCGGGCGGCGGCGTCGAGCACCCGCAGCCCCTCGGGCGTCGTCTCCTTGCCGATGCCGTCGCCGGGGATGACGGCGATGCGGTAGGTCTTGTGGGCCATGGGCGTCCCCTGTGCGGTTCGCCGCACCATGGCCCGGGCCGCGCCGCTCCTCAATCCGCGCCGTGGCCGGCCAGCGGCGGGCCGGTGCGGAACTCGGCGCGAGCCACTCCTGCACTAGGCGGAGGCGCCGGCCGCGTCACCCGGTCCGCTGCCCAACAGGGGCGGATCCGGGCTATGGTGGCGGGATGACCAGCCCCGCCCTCCTCACCCCCTATGCCGGCCTCGTCCTGCGCGACGCCGCCATCCCCGAGCTGCCGAACCACTACCGCGGCAAGGTGCGGGAGAATTACGACCTGCCGGACGGGCGGCGCCTGATCATCGCCACCGACCGGCTTTCCGCCTTCGACCGCAACATCACCGCCGTGCCGCTGAAGGGCCAGGTGCTCACCCAGATCGCGCGGTACTGGTTCGACCAGACGCGGGACCTCTGCCCGAACCACGTCATCGCCTATCCGGACCCCAACGTGCTGCTCTGCCGGGGCCTCCGGATCATGCCGGTCGAGGTGGTGGTGCGGGACTATCTGGCGGGCACCACCTCCACCTCCATCCTGTCGATGTACCGGGCCGGCCGGCGCGAGATGTACGGCCACCGCTTTCCGGACGGGCTGCACGCCAACCAGAAGCTGCCGCAGACCATCCTGACGCCGACCACCAAGGCCTTCGACGCCGGCCATGACGAGGAGCTGACGCCGGAGCGCATCATCACCGGCGGGCTGCTGACCGAGGCGCAATGGGCCGAGGCCTCGGCCCTCGCCCTCGACCTCTTCGCCCGCGGGCGAGAGATGGCGGCGCGGCGGGGCCTCATCCTGGTGGACACCAAATACGAATTCGGCTTCGACGAAGCCGGGCGCATCATCCTCGCCGACGAGATCCACACGCCGGATTCCAGCCGCTACTGGTTCGCCGCCAGCTACCCCGAGCGGCTCGCCTCGGGCGAGGCCCCGCAGAGCTTCGACAAGGACTTCATCCGCCGCTGGGTGGCGGCCCGCTGCGACCCCTACAGGGACCCGCTGCCGGAGATCCCGGCCGAGATCGTGCTCGAGGCGGCGCGCCTCTATGTCGAGGCCTTCGAGACCATCACCGGCCAGGACTTCCCGCTGCCGCCGGCGGATGAGCCGGTGCTGGAGCGGGTGCGGCGGAACCTGGCGCCGTATTTCTGAACCGCCTCGCATAGCCGCCCGGGCTGGTGCCGAAGCGGCGGCGGAAATGCTGCCGCAGCAGCGCCGCCGAGCCGAAGCCGGCGGCGGCCGCCACGTCCTCGAGCGGCCGCGCGGGCCCCTCCAGCAGCTCCCGTGCCCGGTCCAGCCGCTGGCGCATCAGCCATTCGCCGGGCGGGCAGCCGGTCGCGTCGCGGAAGCGGCGGAGGAAGGTGCGGAGGCTCATCCCCGCCTCCCCGGCCAGCGCCGCGAGCGGCTGCGGCCGGTCGAGCCGCGCCCGCATCCGTTCCAGCACCGGGCCGAGCCGCGCCCCCTCGCGCTCCGCCGGCACCGGCCGCGGGATGTATTGCGCCTGCCCGCCCTCGCGGTGCGGCGGCACGACTAGCCGGCGGGCGACGCTGTTGGCCGCCTCCGGCCCGAAATCCCGCCGGATGAGGTGCAGGCAAAGGTCGATCCCCGCCGCGCTGCCGGCCGCGGTCAGCACCTGGCCCTCGTCGACATAGAGCACGTCCGGCACCAGGGTGATGCCGGGATGGGCGGCCCGCAGCGCCTCCAGGTAGCGCCAATGGGTCGTCGCCCGCCCGCCCGCGAGCAGGCCGGCCGCGGCAAGGACGAAGACGCCGGAGCAGAGCGAGAGCAGCCGGGCGCCCCGCGCATGCGCCGCCCGCAACGCCGCGCAGAGCTCGGCCGGCACCGGCTCGGCGGCGCCGCGCCAGCCCGGGATGATGATGGTCCCGGCTTCGGCCAGCACCTCCGCCCCGCCATCCGCCACGACGCGCACCCCGCCCGCCGCGCGCAGCGGCGAGGGCTCCAGCGCCGCGACTACGAAGCGGTACCAGCTCGGCCCCATCTCCGGCCGGTCGAGGCCGAAGATCTCCACCGCCACGCCGAATTCGAAGGTGCACAGCCCGTCATAGGCGAGGACGGCGACGAGGTGGCCGGGTGAGAGCTTTGGCATGATCGCAACGGTAACCGGCGATCCTGCCAGCAGCCAGCCCCCCCGCGCCGGGCCATCCTCGGCAGGCCACCCAGTGATGGAGCACGCCATGCCGAACCTCGTTACCGCCACCCCGCCCGCCCCCGCCGCCGAGGTCGCGGTCCATGTCGCCCGCCGCCTCGCCTTCGAGACCGACTGCTCCGACGTGCATGACGCGCTGCGGCGCGGCGCGGCGGATTTCGTGCTGATCGAGGCCCGCGGCCCGGCCGCCTATGCGCGCGGCCACGTCCCCGGCGCGGTGAACCTGCCGCACCGGGAGATCACCGCGGAACGCCTCGCCGCCTGGCCCGCCGACACGCTCTTCGTCGCCTATTGCGCCGGCCCCCATTGCAACGGCGCCGACCGCGCCGCCCTCGCCCTCGCCCGGCTCGGCCGCCCGGTGAAGGTGATGATCGGCGGCATGCAGGGCTGGGTCGAGGAGGGCTTCCCGGTCACTACCGGGCCGGAACCCGGCTCGCTCGCGCCCTGATCCAGAGCGGGAGCGCGAGGAGCGGCGGCGCCACCGCCGCCACTGCGGCCCAGACGGCCGGGCGCAGGCCGAAGCTCACGTCGAGGTTGGCGGCGAGGATCCGCGCCGCCGGCAGGTTGGTGGCCAGCGCGTACCAGGCGTATTCGAGCCCGGCCGCCGCCAGGCCGGTGGCCGGGGCCAGTAGCAGCAGGGCGACCGGGTGCAGCCGCGCCGGCGCCGGCAGCAGCCGCCAGAGGACGAGCCAGGCGAACAGCCCCGCCGCCAGCACCGCCTCCCAGAGCTGCGACTTCGACTGCAGGAAGAAGTGGAAGACGCCGAGCGCCGCGATCGGGAAGATCAGGCTGTGCAGCCGCTTCCACCGCCGCCCGAGCTGGCGCATCCAGCCATCGGTCGAGGTCCAGCCGAGCGCCGCCAGCCCGACCAGCGCGACGAAGCCGATGGTCAGGTAGAAGCGCAGCGCGATCTCGGAGGCGATGCGCGGCAGGACGAAGTCCTGATAGGCCGCATAGAGCAGCAGGTGCAGCAGCGCATAGCCGAGCGTCGCCAGCCCCAGCATGCGCCGCAGGCCGAGCAGCTGCGGCGAGCCGAGGATGCGCCCCATGGGCGTGACCGCCAGCGTCACCAGCAGCAGCCGGATCGACCAGAGGCCGATCTCCCGCAGCGCCGCCTTGGCCGGCTCTGGCCCCAGCCCCTGGGCGAGGTAGGTCGTCAGCAGCCAGCCAGCCGGCGCCAGCAGCAGCGCGAGCGCCACGGCGCGCAGCGGGGAGAACCGCCCGGCCCGGTCGTGCCAGGGCCAGGGGATGGACCGTCCCCGCCGGCTCGGCAGGGCGGGCGGAAAGGCGGCGCGGAAGATGGCCTGCATCATGCTCCCTATTTCGTCCCATCCGCCTGCCCGGTAACCCCCCAACCGCGTGCGCGGATGGCCGCGGCGACGCGGGCGCTCTCGTCCAGCGGCCGGCGGCTGAACAACCCCTCGCCCAGCACCCGCGCCTGGCCGGCGGCGACCAGGCTCTCCCGCAGCCGCAGATGCCGCGGGCCGAGCCCGCCCGGATCGGCGACGAGGACCGGCGCCGCGGTCGCCAGCGCCTCGGAGAGCATGGAAACGCTGTCGCCCGTCACCACCACGGCATCCGCCCAGGCGAGGAAGCCGTCATAGGGGTTGGCCCCACCCTCCCCCCAGCGGAAGAGGCGATGCGGCCGCTCGGCCAGCGCAGCCGACAGAGCCTCGGTCGCCGAGCTGCCGGTCCGCCGGCTGGTCGTCGCCAGGACGCTTCCCGCCATCGCCGCGACCCGGCGGCCGATCGCCGCCGCCACCTCCGGCCGCATGCCCTCGGCCCGCACCGGCCCGCCGACCAGCAGCGCCACCCGCGGCGAGGGCAGGGCCGCGAGGCCCGCCCACTCCTCCCGCGCCGCCGCTAGCCTCGCGGGCGACATGCGATGGCAGGCGCCGAGGATCTCCATCAGGTTCGGCGCCGGACGCGGCCGGTCATGCGCGCCGATCACCAGCAGGTCGAGCTCCGCCGCGCCGAGGCCGGGACGCATGCAATGTACCGCCCTCGCCCCATGCCGCCGCAGCCAGCGCGCAACCGGCGCCGAACGCCGGCCGGCCGAGAGGGTCAGCGCCGGCCAATCCCCGACGATGCGCGGCCGTGCCCCCGGCGGGACGCGCGCAAGGGCCGGGCCCAGGGCCGGGCCGAGGACCGCCCGCCGCGCCGCCGCGGTCAGCCCGGCGAGGCTCGGCCAGGGGATCGGCCAGCGGGCGAGCGGGCCCCAGCCCAGCTCGATCACCCGGAAGGGCAGCCCCAGCCGCTCCGCGATGCCGAGCGCCTGCGCCGCCGTCCCCGCCCGCGGGTCGGCCAGGACCCAGACCGCCGGCCGCGGCGGATCCTGGGTCATGGACGCCGCCCCGCGCCGCGGTTACGGATGGGCCGGACGCCGCCGGCAGGGAACAGGGCCATGACCATCCAACACGCTTCCGACTGGGACCGGGATGCCGCGCTGACGACGGCGCGCATCCTGCTCGAGATCAAGGCGGTGAATTTCCGCCCCGAGGAGCCCTATACCTTCACCTCCGGCTGGAAGAGCCCCGTCTATATCGACTGCCGCAAGATCATCTACTTCCCCCGCGCCCGGAACCGCATCTGCGACCTCGCGGTGGAGAAGATCGGCCGGCATATCGGCTACGAGTCGATCGATGCCGTCGCGGGCGGCGAAACCGCCGGCATCCCCTTCGCCGCCTGGATCGCCGACCGGATGATGGCGCCCATGGCCTATGTGCGGAAGAAGCCGAAGGGCTTCGGCCGCAATGCCCAGATCGAGGGCGACGTGCCGGAGGGCAAGAACACCCTCCTCGTCGAGGACCTGACGACCGACGGCGCCTCCAAGATCCGCTTCGCCCAGGCGCTGCGCGATGCCGGCGCGGTCTGCGACCACACCTTCGTCGTCTTCTTCTACGGCGTCTTCCCCGGCAGCTTCGAGACGATGAAGGGGATGAACCTCTCGCTCCACCACCTCTGCACCTGGTGGGACGTGCTCGAGGTCTGCCGCGAGCGCCCCTATTTCAGCGAGGGCGCGCTGAAGGAGGTGCGGAAATTCCTCGAGGACCCGGTCGGCTGGTCGAAGGCGCATGGCGGCATCGGCTCGGCGGCGGAGGCCAAGGCGAAGGAGGAATAGAACGCGGCGCATGGTGCCATTCGAGCGCGACTGGATGCTGGCGAAGTCGGCGGAGGTGGGCCTGACCGATGGCTTGGCCGGATCAGCCTTGCTCAACTCCATCGAGACTCGGGTTCCGCCACGCGGAGTGGGACGCGAGAACTGGCACCGTGAGCGATTGTGCATTGTTCTGCTGATGCGGCACCTAGCGAAGCACGCACCTAGGTTGTTTCCTGGATCGCTCATCCAACAGCAAGCGCCTGACTTCGTATTTCGCCCTTACGATGGCCAGGCTGTCTTGGCCATTGAGCATACCGACGCAGGATCAAGCTCGTTCCAAAGCGGAATGGACGAGTTTGCTCACAAGCCATCCCCGCGGGGATTTTTCTCTTTTGATCCCGGCCGCGTTGCTGGAGAGGAGGTCGAGATCGGCTTCCGCTCCGACTTGCTCGAAGCCATTGTACGGAAGTCCAAGCCGAAATTCTGGCAACATGCGCCTATGGGCTCGCGGAAAGTTCTCCTCGTCTCTGACCAGATCGAAGGCAGCGATTTCATCGAGGACCAAGACGCCCGCTCCATGGTCGGCAACATCTTCGCGGAGTGCGTAATGCGCGTTCCAGCTATCGACGCTGTTGCTCTCATCAGGGGCGACCGTCGGGTTTTAACTTCAACTGGAACGAATGATCTCGCTCCATGACGTATGTTCGTTATTTCCGGCTTGTATGGATTGGCGCGGCGCTCGCCGCCCCCGCCCCCGCCCTCGCCCAGCCGCGCGAGACACTGACCGTCGGTATCATCCAGTACCCCTCGACCTTCCACCCGAACATCGACGCCATGGCGGCGAAGTCCTACGTGCTGGGCTTCGCGCATCAGCCGCTCACCGCCTATGGCGCCGATTGGCAACCGCTCTGCCTGGCCTGCGAGAGCCTGCCGACGCTCGAGAATGGCGGCGCCCGGCACGAGACGACGCCCGACGGCAAGCCCGGCATCCGCGTCACCTACCGCCTCCGCGCCGGTGCCCGCTGGGGCGACGGCCGCCCCGTCTCGGCCGAGGACCTGCGCTTTGCCTGGGAGGCCGGGCGGGAGGGCGCCACCGGATTCGGCGGGGCGGAGTTCTACCGCTCCGCCTACGAGCTGATCGTCGAGGACGAGCGCACGGTGACGCTGCGCTACGACAAGGTCACCTTCGACTACAACGTCGCGGGCGAGTTCCAGCCCCTGCCCGCGCATCTCGAGCGCGCCCGCTGGCAGCAGGAGCCGCGGACCTACCGCAACCGCACGGGCTACGACACGGAGACCGCCAATCCCGGCCTCTGGTCCGGACCCTACCGCATCACCGCCGTGCAGCCCGGCGCCGGCGTCACGCTGGAGCGGAACGAGGCCTGGGCCGGCCCCGCCCCCGCCTTCCGCCGTATCCAGATCCGCACCGTCGAGAACACCGCGGCGATGGAGGCGCAGCTGCTGGCCGGGCAGATCGACATGATCGCGGGCGAGCTCGGCCTGCCGGTGGAGCAGGCGGCGGCGCTCGAGCGGCGGACGGGCGGCCGCTTCCGCGTCGAGTACAAGCCGGGGCTGGTCTACGAGCATCTCGATCTCCGCCTCGACACCCCGCCGCTCGCCGACCGCCGGGTGCGCCAGGCGCTGCTGATGGCGATCGACCGGGCGCAGATCGTGGCGCGGCTCTTCGAGGGGCGGCAGGTGGTGGCGGAGACCGGCGTGAACCCGCTCGACCCGATGCACGACCCGACCGCGCCGCGCTGGCCCTACGACCCCGCCCGCGCCGCCGCCCTGCTGGAGGCGGCCGGCTGGCGCCCGGGGCCGGACGGCATCCGCCGCAACGCGGCCGGCGAGCGCCTCACCATCGAGCTGATGACCACCGCCGGCAACCGCGCCCGCGAAGCGGTGCAGCAGGTGATCCAAGGCATGTGGCGCCAGGCGGGAATCGAGGCGCGCATCCGCAACGAGCCGCCGCGGGTGCTGTTCGGCGAGACGCTGTCGCGCCGCCGCTTCACCGGCGCCGCCCTCTTCGCCTGGATCTCCGCGCCGGAGAACGTGCCGCGCAGCACGCTGCATTCGGAGGAGGTCCCGACCGAGGCGCGCAACTGGTCCGGCCAGAATTACGGTGGCTACCGCAACCCGGAGATGGACGCGCTGATCGAGGCCCTGCCGCAGGAGCTGGACCGCGAGAAGCGGCGTGCCCTCTGGGCGCGCTTCCAGGCCATCTTCGCCGAGGACCTGCCGCAGCTGCCCCTCTGGTTCCGCTCGGACGCGCATGTCTGGCCGCGCTGGCTGGAGGGGGTTCAGCCGACCGGCCATCTCAATCCGAGCTCGCTCTGGGTCGAGCAGTGGCGAGGCAGGCAGCCCTGACTCGCAACGGCGTGTTGCGTAGCGCTATTGCGAGTCATTCTCAATAGCGCTACGCCATCCCGGCCTAAGCCGGGAACCTGCCTTGATGTCGTCGCTTCGCGCTCCGTTGCCTCGCCTCCAACCAAGCCTCGGCCTCGCCGGGATGGGTCTGCTCGCCGCCGGGCCCTCGGCCATGGCGCAGGATGCCCCGCCCGCCGGCGCCGTCGCCCTGCCGGAGCTGAACGTCCAGAGCCAGACCCCGCCCCGCTACCGCGCCGACGACACCCCTGTCGTCCGCATGCCGACCTCGGTGCGCGAGGCGCCGCAGAGCATCAGCGTCGTCCCCCGCGAGCTGATCGAGGAGCGCGGCGCGACCACCCTGCGCGAGGCGCTGCGCAACGTAACCGGCATCAGCCTCGCCGCCGGCGAGGGCGGCTTCTCCGGCGACAACCTCACGCTCCGCGGCTTCAGCGCGCGCAACGACTTCTTCATCGACGGCATCCGCGACTCCGCGCAGTACACGCGCGACCCCTTCTTCCTCGACAGCGTCGAGGTGCTGAAGGGCCCCTCCTCCATCATGTTCGGCCGCGGCTCCACCGGCGGCGCCATCAACCTCTCGACGCGCATGCCGCAGCAGCGGAACTTCGGCGAGCTGACGCTGACCGGCTTCTCGCCCTTCGGCCTGCGCGCCACCTCCGACATCGGCCTCTATTCCGGCAGCGTCGGCGTCCGGCTGAACGCGATGGCGACGCGGCAGGACATCGCCCGCCGCGACCATGTGACGAATGAGCGCTGGGGCGTCGCGCCCTCCGTCACCTGGGGCCTCGGGACCAATACCCAGCTCTCGCTGCATTTCCTGCACCAGTCGGAGGACAACGTCCCCGATTTCGGCATCCCCATCGTGCGGGGCCGCCCCGCCCCCGTCGCCTACGGCACCTTCTACGGCCTCGCCGGCGTCGACCGCGAGCGGACCGAGACCAATGTCATGACGCTGACGGCGCAGCACCGCTTCGCCGACGGCATCAGCCTGCGCAACAGCTTCCGCTACGGCAATTACGACCGCGACGTGAACGCGACGGCGCCGCGCATCATCGGCACCATCGGGCCGGCGACCGACCTCTCGACCGTGCTGGTCAACCGCCAGCCCCAGGTGCGGCGCGGCACGGACACCATCCTGCAGAACCAGACGGAGCTGCGCGCCACGGCCAATACCGGCCCGCTGCGGCACCAGATCGTCACCGGCATCGAGATCGGCCGCGAGACCTCGCAGCTCACCCGCTTCACCAGCAACGCCCGGCCGGCGGCGACGCTGTTCAACCCGAATTTCTACCAGGCCTTCGACCAGACCCTCTCGGTCAACACCGATGCCGACACCACGGCCCATACCTTCGGCGCCTTCGTCGCCGACCAGATCCGCATCGGCGAGTATTTCGAGGTGCTGCTCGGCGGCCGCTACGACCGGTTCGACGCGGACTTCACCAGCCTCGCCGGCGCCACCGGCATCCGCAGCAACTTCAACCGCACCGACGACATGTTCAGCTGGCGCGGCGCCCTCGTCTTCAAGCCGACCAGCACGGTGCGCACCTACTTCTCCGCCGGCACCTCCTTCAACCCGAGCGCCGAGGCGCTGACGCTCGCCGCCAACACCACCAACCTGGCGCCCGAGAGGAACCGTTCCTTCGAGGTGGGCGCGAGCTGGGACATCACGCCGGACCTCGCCATCCGCGGCGCCGTCTTCCGCATCGAGAAGACCAATGCCCGCACGCCGGACCCGGCCAACGGCACCCTGAACGTGCTGGCCGGCGAGCAGCGCTCGGACGGCTTCGAGATCTCGGCCGCCGGCCGCGTCACGCGGAACTGGAACGTCATCGCCGGCTACACCTATATCGACTCCCAGATCACCCGATCCAACACCCCGGCCGAGGTGGGGCGTGAGCTGCTGAACACGCCGCGCAACACCGCGACGCTCTGGACCAGCTACGACCTGCCCCATGGCGTGCAGCTCGGCGGCGGCCTCAGCTACATCGACAAGCGCTACGGCAACAACGCCAACACCGTCGTCGCCCCCTCCTATGTCCGCTACGACGCGGCCATCGCCTGGGCGATCACCGAGCAGCTCGGCGTCCGGGTCAATGCGCTGAACCTCACCGACAAGCGCTTCTACGAGGGCGTCTACCAGGGGAACATCACGCCCGGCGCCGGGCGCACCATCATCGCCAGCCTCACGGCGCGGTACTAGCGATGCTCCTCCACATCGCGGAGGTGCTGGATGCGGCAGGGCTCGCGGAGGCGCGGGCCTTGCTGGCGCGTGCGCCATGGGTGGATGGCCGCGTCACCGCCGGCCACCAGTCCGTGCAGGTGAAGGACAACCTGCAGATCCCGGAGGGCTGCGCCGAGCACTGTGCCCTCGGCGAGATCGTGCTCGGCGCGCTGGAACGCAACCCGCTCTTCATCGCCTCCGTGCTGCCGCTGCGGGTCTTCCCGCCGCTCTTCAACCGCTACGATCCGGGGATGACCTTCGGCGCGCATGTCGACAACGCCATCCGCCAGGTCACCGGCACGGCCGCGCGCATCCGCACCGATGTCTCCTGCACCCTCTTCCTCAGCGACCCTGAGAGCTACGAGGGCGGCGAGCTGATCGTCGAGGACACCTATGGCGAGAAGCGGGTGAAGCTGCCGGCGGGCGACGCCGTCATCTACCCGGCGACGAGCCTGCACCGCGTGGCGCCCGTCACCGGCGGCGCCCGCCTCGCCAGCTTCTTCTGGGTGCAGAGCATGGTGCGCGACGACGGCCAGCGCACGCTGCTCTTCGATCTCGACATGGCCATCAACCGCGCCCGCGGCGACCTGCCGCCGGGCCACGGCGCGCCAACGGAACTGACTGCCGTGTACCACAACCTGCTGCGCCGCTGGGCCGACGCATGACCTTCCGGCGCGCCCTGCTGCTCGGCCATCGTTGGCTCGGCCTCATCCTCGGCCTCGTCATGCTGCTGCTCGGCGTGACAGGCAGCATCCTCTCCTTCCAGCGCGAGATCGACGCGGCGCTGAACCCCGCGCTCTTCCGCCCGGGCGGGCCGCCCGACCCGGCGCTCGGCTATGCGGCGATCCTGAAGGCGGCCGAGGCCGCGACGGGCCGCCCGGCGGGCAGCATCCGCCCGCCGGATGCGGTCTGGCCGGTCTGGGTCGTCTCGCCGCCCCGCCAGCGGGGCACGCCGCCGGGGCCAACGGCCTATCTCGACCCGGCCACCGGAGGGCTGCTCGGCGAGCGCGACCCGCGCGCCAGCGTCATCGGCGTGACGCGGCAGCTGCACGAGGCGCTGCTGCTGCGCGAGTGGGGCGGGCATGAGGCGGTCGGTTGGATGGGCGTGCTGCTGCTGCTCTTCTCGCTCTCCGGCATCTGGCTGTGGTGGCCGCGGCAGGGATCGCTCGGCACCGCGCTCGTCACCATCCGCCGAAGGCCGAGCGTCGTGCTCAACCTCGACCTGCACCGCGTCATCGGCATTTGGATGGCGGCGGTGCTGGCCGTCGTCGCCGTCTCCGGCGTCGCCATCATCTTCCCCGGCTGGTTCCGCCCGGTCCTCGGCATCGCCGAGCCCGCGCCGCCAGCGCCCGCCCCGCCGCGGCGCGAGCCGATGACCGTCGATGCCGATGCCGCAGTCGCCACCGCGCTCGCCCATCTGCGCGGCCAGGTCGCGACCGGCCTGCTGCTGCCCTCCCGCCAGCGGCAGGCCTGGCAGGTGACGCTCCGCCCAGCCGATGGCAGCGCCGAGCTCCGCGCACGCAGCTTCGTCGCCGTCGATCCCTGGTCCGGCGCGGTGACGGAGGAGCGGGGCCCGCGCACCCGCAGCCTGGGCGAAGAGCTGCTCGCCATGCAGCGCTGGCTGCATGGCGGCGCCCTGCTCGGCTGGCCCGGGCGACTGCTCGTCTTCGCCTCGGGCCTCGCCATGCCGGTGCTCTTCGTCACCGGCCTCGCCGCCTGGCTGCTCCGCCGCCGCAACCGCCGCCGTCTCGCCATCCCCCAAGGGAGACCTGCATGAACCCGGCCCCTATCCCCGACTTCACCATCCAGAGCCTCATCCTCAACGCCGACCCGGTCGTGCAGGGGGTGATGGCGCTGCTGCTGCTGGCCTCGCTCGCCTGCTGGGCGATCATCATCGAGAAGGCGATCCTTTTCGGCCGCCTCAAGCGGGAGGCGGCCGGCCTCGCCGCCCTCGCCGGCTCCGGCGCCATCCTGCCGCCCGAGGGCGATGCGGCGAAGGACGGCCTCGCCGGCGCCGTGCTGCGCGCCGGCCTGCCCGAATGGCGCGAGGGCCGCGACCCGCATGAGAGCGCCGGCGAGTTCCGCGACCGGCTGGAGCGCGCCATGCGCGCCGCCGTCGCCGCGACGCTGCGACGCGCCGAGCCCGGCCTGCCGCTGCTGGCGACCATCGGCTCCGTCAGCCCCTTCGTCGGGCTGTTCGGCACGGTCTGGGGCATCATGCACAGCTTCTTCGGCATCGCGGCGAAGCAGGATACCGGCCTCGCCACCGTGGCGCCGGGCATCGCCGAGGCGCTTTTCGCCACGGCGATCGGCCTCGTCGCCGCCATCCCGGCGGTGATCGCCTACAACCGCTACAGCATCCGCCTCTCCCGCATCCGCGCCGAGGCGATGGCCGCCGCGGCGAGCCTCGCCGGGCGGCTGGCGCGACGTCCGGCGGTGCTGGAGGGACGGCGGAAGCTGGGCGAGCCGGCATGAGCATGCAGCTCCCCTCCGGCCTCGACGACGAGGACGACGCGCAGCCCGTCTCCGAGATCAACGTCACGCCGCTGGTCGACGTGATGCTGGTGCTGCTGGTCATCTTCATGGTGACGGCGCCGATGATGACGGCCGGCATCAGCCTCGACCTGCCGAAGACCGCCGCCGCCCCGCTCAGCCCGCCCGCCCCGCCGCTGGAGCTGAGCCTCACCCGGGAGGGCGGCGTCTTCCTCGACAAGGAGGCGATGGCGCCCGAGGCGCTGGAGCCCCGCCTCGCCGCCATCCAAGCCGAGACGCCGGACCGCGCGCTGCACCTCCGCGCCGACCGCGGCCTCGACTACGGCGAGGTGCTGCGGGTGATGGGCCTCGTCCAGCGCGCCGGCATCACCAAGGTGGCGCTGGTCTCGCAGCCGGGCGGCGACCCGCCCCCCGCCCCGGGGCGCTGAGCCGATGCCCCGCGCCCGCCACCTCGCCTGGGGCCTCTCCTTCGGCCTGCACGCGGCCGGGGCGGCCGTGCTGCTGCATGGCCTGCCCGCCGAGGAGCCGCCGGCGATGCCGGTGATGCTGCTCGAGATGCCGGCCCCCGCCGCGCCCGAGCCGGAGGCCGAGCCGCCGCCCGAGCCGGTCGCCGAGGCGCAGCCGCCGCAGCCCGCCCCGCCTCCCGAGCCGCCGCCCCCACCGCCTCTCGCCATGGCCGAACCTCCCCCGCCGGAGCCGACGGCGCCCGAGCCGCCGCCCATCGCCATGGCCGAGCCCCCGCCGCCGGAGCCGATGGTGCCCGAGCCGCCGCCCGAGGCGCCCCCGCCCGAGGAGGTCGCCGAGCTGCCGCTGCCGCCTCCCATACCGCCGTCCGAGCCGAAGCCGGTCGCCACACCGCGCCGCCCGGCGCCAGCCGCGCGCCCGGCAAGGCCCGCGGTCGCCGAGGCGCCGCCGGCACCCGTGCCGCCCGCGGCGGCTCCCCCTGCCCCGGCCGCCGCCCCGGTCGCCGCGGCGCCGCCGCCCAGCTACACGGCGCTGCTGATGCGCGCCCTCGAGCGCCATCGCCGCTACCCGGACGAGGCGCGCTGGCGCCGGGCCCAGGGCATCGCCCTGCTGCGCTTCCGCATGCGCCGCGACGGCACGGTGGTCGGCTACCGGATCGAGCGCAGCGCCGGCGACCCCGCCCTCGACCAGGCGGTGCAGAGCATGATCCAGGACGCCTCCCCCCTGCCGGCCCCGCCGGTGGAGCTGGCCGGCGACCCGGTGGAGCTGACGGTGCCGGTGCGCTTCTCGCTGCGCTGAAGGGCGCCTCTACCGCAGGTTGGCCGTTGCGTCGCCCTACCCGGCAAGGTAGCGGGAATGTCATGGGGCTGTGGCCCTCCGACGGGGCAGCCGATCCGCCGATGGGGCGTCAGGCATCCATCCTGACCTTCTCGTGGAAAGGCAAATCCCGGCATGCATCCTCGCACCAGCCCCGGCCTCCGGATCGAGCCGTCGCTGCCGAGGGCACGACACCCCGGCTCCGACATGGCCCCGGCCATCGAGGCGCTGAGGGCGGTCGGCGCGGCGCTGGCGCGCAACAAGGCCGATGCGGCGCGGATCGGCCTCAACCGGGCGGAGCGGGAACTGGGCCGCCGCACCGGCGGCCTGGCGCCGCGGGCGGAGGTGCTGCAATCCCTGCTCGCCTTGCGGCAGGCCCAGGCGCAGCTCTCGCAGGGCCGGATCGACGGCGCCGCGGCCGAGATCGGCCGCGCGATCGCCGCCCTGACCCGCGCCTGATCAGCCGCCCACGAAACCGCCGCCGGCGCGGGTGAGCGCCGCGAGAACGCTGCGCGGCGGCACGCCCGCCTCGAATTCCGGCCAGCGGGTGCCGGGCCGGTCGAAGGTCGCGCCCGGCTCCGCGCCGGCATGGCGCACGGCGAAGAACAGCGTCTCCCCATCCGGCGTCAGCGCCGCCCCGCCGACCGAGGCGCCGCGCGGCGCGCCATAGGCCGGCAGGGGCACGCCGCGCCCCGGCCCCGCCAGGTCGCAGGCATAAAGTCCCTCCGCCTGCGTGCCGACGCGGCCGGGCCGGTCGGTGCCGATCCAGGCGCGGCCGCGGGCATCGACCGTGACCGTATCCGGGTTCTCCGGCCAGGCGCTGCCCGGCGGCAGCCCGCCATTGCCGTAGCGCGCCTGCGGGCTGCGCCGGTTGCCGGCGGCGAAGAGGAGCCGCGCGGCAGCCCCTGCCGCCCCGTCATCCCCGTCATCGGCCGAGAATTCGATCACATGGCCGGCGGGCCGGGCCGGGCTGCCGTGGCAGGCGAGCAGCAGCCGCGGCCCCATCGGGTCGAGCCCGAGGCCGGAGGGGGTGTCGAAGGGCGTCCCGCCCGCCCCCTGCGCCGCCTCGGGCAGCGGGGCGCCCTCGGGCAGGGCGATCCAGCCCAGCCGGTCGCCCTCCATGCGGGCGACGAAGAGCGTGCCGGCATCGAGCGCCCGCTCCGCCGGCGCCGGCCCGGCCGAGACGAAGCGGTAGAGGAAGCCGCCGATCCGATGGTCGGTCATGTAGACCACGGCCCGCCCGTCCCGGCTCAGCGCCGCCGCCACGTCGCCATGGGCGAAGCGGCCGAGCGCGCGGCGCTTCACCGGCACGGATTGCGGGTCGAAGGGGTTGAGCTCCACGACGAAGCCATAGCCCGCGCCATCGGCGATGGCCGGGTCCAGCCCGCCGAGCCTGCCCTGCCAGAAGACCGGGTCGCCCTCGGCCAGCAGCAGCGTGCCCCACGGGGTGACGCAGCCGCCGCGGATGCCGAGCACCCCGCGCACCGCCCCGCCGCCCGAGATGCGGCAGAGGGTGGAGAGGCCGAGCCGCCGGTTCTGGTAGCCGCCATCCACGACGACCCAGCGCCCGGCCTGGCGCTCGATATTGAGCAGCGAGGCGCCCTGCATGGCCGCCGCCGCCGCCGGCTGGTCCTGCCCGTCGGGGAAGGCCATGGCCGCGTCGACCGCCGGGTGGGCGACGGCGAGGATGGCCCGCGCCACCCCATCCGCCGCCGGCTGCTGCGGTACGGCGATGCCGAGCACCCGCGCATCCCAGCCGAATTGCGCGGCGGCCGCATCCGGGTCCGGCGTGCGCGGGCTCCAGCGCGGCGCGTCGAAGGTGACGCGGTCGCCCCAGCGCATCAGCACGTCGCGCCGGTAGCCCGGCGCCACCGTGTCGTCCTGCTTCACCGGCAGGGCGAGCGGGCCGGCCTCGAGCGCCAGCGCCGGGGCGGCCAGCGCCGTCGTCCCGGCCGCCAGCAGGGCACGCCGGGGGATCAAGGTGCGACAACCGCCGGCGGCCGATGCACGGTGACCGGCGGCAGGGGCCCCTCCCAGCGCTCCACCTGGACGAGGCAGGACTGCGCGGAGGGGCCCTGGCCGAGGCGGGATGTGCCGACATCCGCCGTCAGCACATTCGGGTTGCCATGGACGCAGAGCGCATCCGGGTCGCCTGGCACCAGCGGGTCGTACCAGGCGCCGGTCGCCATGGCGGCGACGCCGGGCAACATGCCGTCCTTGATCCGCACCCCGCCGAGGCAGGCGCCGCGGTCGTTGAAGATGCGGACGATGTCGCCCTCCCGCAGGCCGCGCGCCGCGGCATCCTCCGGGCTGAGATGGATCGCCTCCCGCCCCGCGATCTTGCCCGCGGCCGAGACGCGGCCCGGGTCGAGCTGGCCATGCAGCCTCGTCGCCGGCTGGAAGGAGAGCAGGTGCAGCGGGAAGCGCGAGGCGGCCGGGGCGCCGAGCCATTCCCGCGGCTCGCGCCAGACCGGGTGGCCCGGGCAGTCGTCATAGCCGAAGCTGGCGATGGTCTCGCTGAACAGCTCGACCTTGCCGGAAGGCGTGTCGAGCGGCTCGCCCTCCGGGTCGGCGCGGAAGGCGGCGAATTGCGTGTATTCCTCGCCCGGCGCGATGGGCGGCACCTCGACATGGCCCTCCGCCCAGAAGCGGTCGAATTCCGGCGCCTCGAAGCCGAGCCGGCCGCAGGCGACCCGCCACTGGCCGTAGAGGTGGCGCAGCCAGGCGCCCTCGTCGCGCTGCTCGGTGAAGCGGTCGCGGTAGCCGAGCGCATCGGCGATGTCGGCCAGCATGTCGGCATCGTTCCGCGCCAGCCCCTGGGGCGGCACCGCCTGATGCATGGCGCGGACGAAGCGGTCGCGGCTGGAGGAGGCGATGTCGTTGCGCTCCAGCGACGTCGTCGCCGGCAGGACGATGTCCGCCTGGCGGGCGAGCGCGGTCCACCACGGCTCCTGCACCACCACCGTCTCGGCCCGCGCCCAGGCCCGCTGCAGCCGCGGCAGGTCCTGGTGGTGGTGGAAGGGGTTGCCGCCGGCCCACCAGATCATGCGGATATCAGGCAGGGTGATGTCCTGGCCGTTGAACTGCAGCACCTCGCCCGGCCGCTCCAGCAGCTCCGTCACCCGGGCGACGGGGATGGCGAGGCCGGCCGGGTTGCGGATGGTGGGCGAGGAGACCGCCGGCAGCTCCCGCCGCGGCACGCCCATCCCGCCGATGCTGCCGTAGCCGAAGGCGACGCCCTGGCCGGGCTTGCCGATCGTCCCCAGCATGGCGGCGAGCGCCATCAGCATCCAGTAGGGCTGCTCGCCGTAATCCGCCCGTTGCAGCGACCAGGCGGCGGTCAGCATGCTGGGCTGCGCGGCGCAGTCGCGGGCCAGCCGCCGGATCGCCTCCTCCGCGATGCCGGTGATGGGCGCAGCCCAGCCGGGCGTCTTCGCCTGCCCATCCGCCTCGCCGAGGATATAGGCGCGCAGCCGCTCCCAGCCGGTGCAGTGGGTGGCGAGGAAGCCGCGATCCTCCCTGCCCTCCTCCACCAGCACCTGCGCCATGGCGAGCAGCAGCGCGGTATCCGTCCCCGGCCGGATCGGGATCCATTCGGCGCCGAGCTCCGCCTCCGTATCGCCGCGGAAGGGCGAGACGTTGACGAAGCGCACCCCCGCCTCCGCCGCCCGGCGCATCAAGGGCATGTAGTCGTGCTGCCCCTGGCCGCCCGCGGCAACCATGCCGTTCTTCGCGGCCAGACCCCCGAAGCAGAGCATCAGCCGCGCATGCCGGGCGATCGCCGCCCAGTCGGTGACGCGGCCGAGCAGCACCTCGTTGGTGCCGAGCACATGCGGGACCAGCGCCTGCGCCGCTGCGTAGGAATAGGCATTGACCGAGGAGGTGAAGCCGCCGCCGAGGCCGAGGAAGCGCTGCAGCTGCGTCTTCGCATGGTGGTACCGCCCGGCCGAGGACCAGCCATAGGAGCCGCCGAAGATCGAGGTCGCGCCATGCTCCGCCCGGATGCGCGAGGTTTCCTCCGCGAGGATGCGCGTCACCTCGTCCCAGCCGACGGGCACGAAGGGGTCGCCCCCGCGCAGATGCCCGCGGCGCCGCCCCTCCAGCCAACCGCGGCGGATATGGGGCCGGTCGATGCGGCAGGGCGCATGGACCACGTCCGGCACCGCCTCGATCAGGCTGCCGGGGAAGGGATCCGGGCCAAAGGGACGCACCCCGGTAACCCGGCCGCCCTCGACCACGGCATCGAAATAGCCCCAATGGGAGGCATGCGGCTTGATCTCGGTCATGCCGCGTTGTTTGGCCCCCCCGCCCGGGGCTGGCAAGCGGGCGGATGCCGCTGGCCGGCGGTCCTTGCCGGACCGTGATGGGAGCCGGCGGCCGCCCCGCCTCAACCCTGCGTCGCCGGCGCCTCAAAGGGCACGAGGGCGGGCGCGGCTGCCGCCGGCCGCCAGCCACGCAGCCAGCCGCGCCGCCTCGCCAGCGCGACGAGCGGCTTCGCCACCACCGGCAGTACGTAGATCGGCAGCACGGCCATGGCGAAATAGGTCTCTACCAGCGGCGGCATCGTCGCCCCGACCGCGGCCCAGGCGAAGCCCACGCTGCGGTTGCCGCTGATCAGCCCGACCGTGGCCGCGCAGTCGAGCCCGGCCCGGGCGAAGAGCGCCGCGCCGAGCAGCTGGAAGCCGCCATTCACCGCGAAGGCGATCCCGAGATAGGCGGCCACCAGGCCCGGCTCCGCCGCGAACCGCGCCTGCATCCCTTGCATGGCGCCGAGCGCGAAGACGACCAGCGCCACCACCGCCGCCCCGGTGACGGCCTCCGGGTGGGCGGCGATGCTGCGCCCCGCCCAGCGCCGCAGCAGCCAGCTCGCCGCCACGGTGCCGCCGACGATGAGGCCGAGCCGCCGCGCCATGGCCAGCGGCTCCAGCGCCAGCGCGTAGCCGCCCAGCAGCTCCGCCAGCGCCGGCAAGACGAGAGGGGACAGGGCAGTGGCCGCGACCGAGGCGAGCAGCGCCACCGGCGCATTCAGGCCGAGCATGCAGGCGAGCGCCGCCGCCCCGCCGACCGGCGGCGCCAGCAGGCAGAGCAGCATCCCCTCGGCCAGCTCGGGCGCTGGGCGCAGCAGCAGGATCAGCCCCCACCCCGCCAGCGGCACCCCGAAGGTCGACCAGGCCAGCACCGCGAGGTTCCGCGGCAGCCGCGCCCGCCCGGTCTCCCCGCGCAGGGCAGGGGGCTCGACCTTGAGGAAGGCGCCCAGGGTGAAGCCGAAGACCGCCACGTCCATCGCCGGCCGGCAGGCGGCGGCGAGCCCCGGCCAGGCCAGCCCGGCCAGCACGCCGGCGAGGAGCAGCAGCGGCCCATGCCGCCCGGCGAGGGCGAGCAGCGCGGCCGGGCTCATGCCGCCCCTGCGCCGCCGCAGCGGCGGGTTCGCCCGTGCCGCCGACCTGGCCTGCCGCCCATCGCCGCACCCCTCGCGCCCGAAAGCAGGAGCGAAGCCCGCGGGGGCCCCGCCGCGCATCCCTCATTCGGGGGACGCAGGGCGCAACGATGCGCGGCAGGGGCCTCGCCTCCGGCCCGCGGCCTCTTGGGGGTGGCCGCGATCTCTGTCTACACTCCGCCATCCGTCAGGAAGGCAGCCGTCATGACCCCTCCGCGCAATTCCAACGCCGCCCGCGACATCGCCTATGCGCTGCACCCCTATACTGACCACAAGGCGCATCTGGTGAACGGCCCGCTGGTGATCAGCCGCGGCAAGGGCGTCCGCGTCTTCGACGAGCAGGGGAAGGAGTATATCGAGAGCGTCGCCGGCCTCTGGTGCGCCAGCCTCGGCTTCGACAATGAGCGCCTGGTCCAGGCCGCCGCCGACCAGATGCGGAAGCTCCCCTTCTACCACGCCTTCACCGCCAAGTCGCACGAGCCGCTGATCGACCTCAGCGAGATGCTGATCGAGCGCGCGCCCTCGCCGATGAGCAAGGTGTTCTTCGCCAATTCCGGCTCGGAGGCGAATGACAGCGCGATCAAGATGATCTGGTATATGAACAACGCCATCGGGCGGCCGGAGAAGAAGAAGATCATCGCCCGGCTGAAGGGCTATCACGGCATCACCCTGGCGGCGGCCTCGCTCACCGGCCTGCCGGCCAACCACAAGCTCTTCGACCTGCCGATCGCCGGTTTCCATCACATCTCGACCCCGCACCACTATCACAATGCCGGGCCCGGCGAGTCCGAGGAGGACTTCGCCACCCGCCTCGCCGAGGAGCTGGAGCAGAAGATCCTGGCCGAAGGGCCGGAGACGGTCGCTGCCTTTTGGGCGGAGCCGATCATGGGCGCAGGCGGCGTCATCCTGCCGCCCGCGGGCTACTTCCCGAAGATCCAGGCGGTGCTCAAGAAGTACGACGTCCTCTTCGTCGCCGACGAGGTGATCTGCGGCTTCTGGCGCACCGGCAGCTACTGGGGCAGCCAGACTCTCGACATCCAGCCGGACATCCTGGTCTGCGCCAAGGCGCTCTCCGCCTCCTACCTGCCGATCTCGGCGGTGCTGGTGAACGAGCGCGTCTTCCAGGGCATCGCCGAGGGGTCGTCCTCCATCGGCACCTGGGGCCATGGCTTCACCTATTCCGGCCATCCGGTGCCGGCCGCCGTCGCCATCGAGACGCTGAAGATCTACGACGAGATGGATATCGGCAGCCATGTGAAGCGGGTCGGCGCGCATATGCAGGCCCAGCTCCGTGCCCGCTTCGCAGACCACCCGCTGGTGGGCGAGGTGCGCGGCACCGGCCTGATCGGCGCCATCGAGCTGGTGGCCGACAAGGCGACGCGGCGGAACTTCGACCCGGCCCAGAAGGTCGGCCCGAGGCTGACCAAGCTCGGCGAGGCGAATGGCGTCATCATGCGCGCGATGACCAATGACAGCATCGGCTTCTCCCCGCCCCTCATCATCACCGAGGAGGAGGTCGACGAGATGCTGGAGCGCGTGGCGAAGTCGCTCGACGAGATCATGGTGACGGTGCGGCGCGAGAGCCTCGCGGCCGTTTGAGCCGCCTCGCCTGGTCTCCCTCGCTGCCGGTCGCCGCTGCCCTTGCGGTCGGCCCGGCGGCGGGGGTGCTGCAATCGAAGGCCCTCGCCCCCATTGCGGTGGTGGCGCTGCTCCTCGCCGTGCTCGCGCACCGGCGGCAGCGCGGGACCTGGCCCTGGCCGCGTGGCGCGGCGGCCTGGCTCGCCATCGGCCTGTTCGGCTGGGCGGCGGTGACGGCGCTCTGGGCGATCGAGCCGCTGCGGGCGCTCGGCACCTCGCTGCAGATCGGCGGCTTCGCGGCCCTCGGCGCGGCGGCGGCGCGGGCGGTGGCGGAGGATGCGGCAGCCGCGCATCGGCGCCTGCTGCTGGCGGCGACGGGCGGGCTCGCGGCCGGCATCCTGCTCGCCGGCCTCGACGCGGCGACGGGCCATGCCATCCGCGCCGCCGTCCGCGGCCTTCGGGAGGTCCCGCAGAACCTCGCCTTCGGGCTGAAGCCGGCCGCCTCGGCCATGGCGCTCTGGCTGCCGCTGGTGGCGGCGGCGCCCCTGCCGCGGCCGCTGCGCGCCGGGGTGATCGGCGCCGGCGCCGTCGTGCTGGTGCTGCTGCCGGGCGAGGCGGCGAAGCTCGCCGTGCTGGCCGGGCTGCTGGTCGGCGTGCTGGCGCTGCTGCTGCCGCGGCTGGTGCGGCCGGGGCTCGGCGCGGTGCTGGCCGTGGCCGTGGTCGCCATGCCAGTGCTGCTCGGGCCCGTCCTGGCGCGCGGCGTGCCGGCGGCCGGCATCCCGCCCTCGGCCGCGCACCGGCTGCTGATCTGGGATTTCGTCATCGGGCGCATCGCCGACCGGCCGCTGCTCGGCTGGGGAATGGAGGCGAGCCGGAGCGTGCCGGGGCATCGCGGCCATCCGACACCGGAGGCGATGGCGCGGTTCGGCCTCGACGGGCCGGAGAGCGCCTGGCTGGCGACCCTGGAGCTGCTGCCGCTTCATCCGCACAACGGCGCGCTGCAGCTGCGGCTGGAGCTCGGCTGGCCCGGCGTGCTGCTGGCGGCGGCGCTGGCCGTGGCGCTGGCCATGGCCTGCGCCTCCCCGGTCGCCCTGGCGATGCTGGCCGCCGGCGCCGTCACCGCCATGCTGAGCTTCGGCATCTGGCAGGAATGGTGGGTCGGGGCGGAATTGCTGGCCGCCGTCGCCGCCACGGCCTGCGCCGGCAGGATCCGGCCCGGGCCAGCGCCGGGCGGGTGATGCGGCGCCGGGGCGTGGTCCGGTTCTCGCTGCGGCCTTCATTGCCGGACGCGGGGGAGAGCGTCGAGGCCCCGCAGCGGGTTCCGCTCGACCTGGCCCAGGGAACCCGCTCGAACCCCATTGTTTGGTCGGGCAAATACCTCCGATCAGGTGATTCCACCTGATCGGAGCTTGCTCTAGACGACCCCCGCCGAGAGCAGCTGCTGCACATGCAGCAGCCCGACCGGCCGCGGCCCGTCCTGCACCACCAGCACGTTGATCCGCCGCGCATTCATCTCGGCCAGCGCCGCGCTGGCGATCTGCTCCGGCACGGTATGCCGCGGCGCGCGCGTCATCACCGCATCGACGCGGTCGGCCATGATGCCGGGATGCATGTGACGCCTGAGGTCGCCATCGGTGATGAGGCCGGCCACATCGCCCGCCGCGTCCACGACGATGGCGCAGCCGAGGCTGTGCCCCGTCATGGCGATGATCGCCTCGCCCATCGGCGCGTCCTCGCGCACCAGCGGCAGGTCCGGCGCCCGCTTCATCACCTCGCCCACCGTCAACAGCTGCGCCCCGAGCTTGCCGCCCGGATGGAAGCGGTGGAATTCCGCCGGGGTGAAGCCGCGCCGCTCCAGCAGCGCCATGGCCAGCGCATCGCCGATCGCCATCTGGATCAGCGTCGAGGTGGTCGGCGCCAGCCCGTGCGGGCAGGCCTCCGTCACGGCGGGCAGGATCAGCGGGATGTCCGCCGCCCGCCCGAGCGCGCTCTCCGCCCGGCCGGTGACGGCTATCAGCCGCACGCCGAAGCGGCGGGAGTAATGGACGATGTCGCGCAGCTCCACCGTTCCGCCCGACCAGGACAGCGCCAGCACCACATCCGCCGCCGTCAGCATGCCGAGATCGCCATGGCTGGCCTCGGCCGGGTGCAGGAACAGCGCCGGCGTCCCCGTCGAGGCGAGCGTCGCCGCGATCTTGCGGCCCACATGCCCGCTCTTGCCCATGCCGGTGACGACGACGCGGCCGGAGGCGGCGAAGATCGTCTCCACCGCCCGCGCCAGCGCCTCGCCGAGCGGCCCGCCGAGCGCGGCGGCGAGCGCGGCCATGCCCTCCTGCTCGATGGCGACGGTGCGGGCGATGGTGGCGCGGATGCGCGCGGCATCCGTGCCGTGCTTCAGCGCGGCGCTCATCGCGGCGCCAGCATCGCGCGGGCGCGCTCGAGCTCCGATGGCGTGTCGACCCCGAGCGGCACCACCGCCACCTCCTGCGCGTCGATCCGCATCCCCGCCTCCAGCGCGCGGAGCTGCTCCAGCTTCTCCCGCCGCTCCAGCGGCGAGGGCGGCAGTGCGACGAAGCGCGCCAGCGCCTCCCGCCGCCAGGCATAGAGGCCGATATGGTGGTAGAGCGGCCCCTCGCCCCAGGGCGCCGTGGCGCGCGTGAAGTAGAGCGCCCGGTGCCGCCCCGCGCCGAGCGGCGTGCCCACCATCTTCACCACCTGCGAGGCCGTTCTCTCCTCCTCCCGCACGATCTCGGCGACGAGGGTGCCGAGCGCCACCTCCGCCGCCGCCATGAGCGCCGCCGCCGCGCGGATCGCCGCCGGGTCGATCGTCGGCAGGTCTCCCTGGACGTTGACGACGAGGTCATGCCGGCCCGCGGCATCGAGCAGCCCCAGCGCCTCATGGATGCGGTCCGAGCCCGAGGGGTGGTCCGCCCGCGTCAGCACCGCCCGCCCGCCCGCGGCCTCGACCGCCTCGGCGATGCGCGGCGTGTCGGTGGCGACGGCGACGGGGCCGATATCCGCCTCCTGCGCCCGGCGCAGCACATGGACGATCATCGGCAGGCCATGGATGTCGGCCAGCGGCTTGTCCGGCAGCCGCGTCGCCGCCATGCGCGCCGGGATGAGGACGATCGGCCTCATGAACCCGCCTGCTGCTTGGCGAGCGCGTCGAAGGCCATCAGCGTCTCGATAAGCTTCGGGAAGTCGCGCAGCGGCACCATGTTCGGCCCGTCGGACGGCGCATGGTCCGGGTCCGGATGCGTCTCGATGAAGACGCCGGCGACGCCGACCGCGACCGCGGCGCGGGCCAGCACCGGCACGAACTCCCGCTGCCCGCCCGACGACGTCCCCTGCCCGCCCGGCTGCTGCACGGAATGCGTCGCATCGAAGATCACCGGCGCGCCCATCGCCGCCATGATCGGCAGCGCCCGCATGTCGGAGACCAGCGTGTTGTAGCCGAAGGAGGCGCCGCGCTCCGTCGCCAGCACGCGGGTATTGCCGGCCTCCGTCACCTTGGCGATGACGTTCTTCATGTCCCAGGGCGCCAGGAACTGCCCCTTCTTTACGTTGACCACGCGCCCCGTCACCGCCGCCGCCACCAGCAGGTCGGTCTGCCGGCTGAGGAAGGCCGGGATCTGCAGCACGTCGACGGCCTCGGCGACCGGCGCGCACTGTCCCGGCTCGTGCACGTCGGTCAGCACCGGCAGGCGCAGGCTCTCGCGGATCTCGGCGAAGATGGGCAGCGACTGCGCCATCCCCATCCCCCGCGCCCCCGCGGCGCTGGTGCGGTTGGCCTTGTCGAAGCTCGCCTTGAAGATCAGCCCGAAGCCGAGCCCGGCCGCCACCTCGCGCAGCGCCGAGGCGACTTCCAGCCCGTGCGCCCGGCTCTCGAGCTGGCAGGGCCCGGCGATGACGGCGAGCGGCAGGTGGTTGCCGAGGCGGACCTGCCCGATGGAGACGACCGGATCGGGGGCGGACATGGCGATGCTTTTCCCTTCGGCGCGGATGGGCGCGCAAGCCGCCGGTATCCTCCATTCGGCCCGGCTGGATCAAGCAGGCTCGATCTTTCGCGGGGGGACCCCGAATTTTCCGGCGGCGGCCTTCATCGGTTCTTTACCCGGAACGGGCAGCATCCCCTCAACCGGCCCGAGGATCGCGGTCGCCAGCCAAGGGAAAAACCCGATGCCGCTGAATTCCGTCAATACCAATGCCGGCGCCATGGTGGCGCTGCAGTCGCTCAACCGCACCAGCGACGAGCTGACGGCGACCCAGAAGCGCATCTCGACCGGCTACCGCGTCGTCGATGCGAAGGATGACGGCGCGGCCTTCGCGGTCGCCGAGCGCATCCGCGGCGCGATCGCCGCCACCAACTCGGCCAATGAGCAGCTGGGCGGCGTCAAGGGACTGCTCGATGTCTCGAGCGCCGCGCTGGAGAACGTCTCGACCGCGCTCATCGATCTCCAGAAGGTCGCGATAAAGCTGGCGGACGGGGGCATCGCCGCCGAGCAGCGGTCGCAGTACCAGTCGCGGGCGAAGGAGCTGACGAACAACATCAAGTCCTTCATCAAGGACGCCAGCTACAACGGCCTCAACGTCCTCGACGACCCGACCACCCTCGCCGTGAAGGTCGTCGTCAACGGGACGGGGAGCTACTACACCTTCAGCGGCTACAAAGCCCTCACCAACATCTTCGACAGCGTCTCCGGCGCCAATGCCTGGACGCGGGGCGACGCCTGCGCCGCGCTGACCAAGACCGGCGGCGTCGGCAAGGCGATCACCAACACGCTGAGCCAGCTGAACAATTTCGGCAGCTACGCCAGCTACATCGACAACCAGATCAAATACAACAAGTCGATCCTGGATGCGCAGCAGAGCGGCCTCGGCGCGCTGATCGACACCGACATGGCGAAGGAGAGCGCCCGGCTCCAGGCGTTGCAGATCCGCCAGCAGCTCGGCACCCAGGCGCTCGGCATCGCCAACCAGGCCCCGCAGTCGCTGGTCAGCCTCTTCCGCGGCTGAGCCGGGGCGCGCGCCGTCCGGCCCGGCTCACGGAACGCGCTCCGGCCGGTGGCCTGGTCGAGCGAAGGCCGCTCGGCGGATTCCATCCGAGCAGGGCTGGTTCTAGTTGCGGCGGAAGTCCCAGAAGGCGGAGGGCGGCGTCGGGCTCGCCGCACCCTGCCGCAGCGGCGGGCCGGCCAGCGCCGGCTCGGCAATCGGCGGCAAAGGCGTCAGGGGCCGCGGCGGCGGCCCGCCCGGCATGCCCGTCACCGGGGGCAGGCTCTCATAGGCCCGCGGCGCCGGCGGGCGCGGCGGCAGCGCGGAGAAGGCCGGCTGCATCGCGGGCAAGGGCGCGACGGCCAATTCCTGTCCCTGCACCGAAATCCGCCGGAGCGGCGGCAGGTCCGGCACCGGCGGCAGGCGCCCCCCAGCGGAGGGCGGCACCGTCCTGGCCCCGGGGGCAACGAGCGTGCGCGGCTCCCGCGGCAGCATCGCGGGCTGCGGCATGCCCGTCGCCGCGGGGGCGGCACTGCCGAGCAGGATGGGGGCCGCCCCGTTGCGCGGCGGCGCGGCGGCATCCGCGCAGCGGAAGACTAGGTCGTAATCGGCCGCGTTGATCTGGCGCCGCAGCATCAGTGCCTGGCCGCCCTGGCCGCTGCAATGGGCCGAAGCCTGGCCGAGCGCCCGCTGCGCGGCGCCACCGAGGTCGCGGCTCGCCACGGCGACGCGATAGCTGCCATCCGCCAGCGGCATCACTCCCGAGGAGCGCTGCCCCGAGCACCCGGCCAGCAGCCCCATCCCGATCGCCAGCCAAACCGTCTCGCGCATGCGCCTCGCCCCAACCGCCCCGCGCCGCCTTGTAACGGGCCGCCCGACCGGCATCAGCAGAAAAACGCCGAACGGGATCGGCAGGCCGAGGAGTTCCCGCCCTCCGCGACGGGCTCGCCTCCCCGGCCCTGCCAGGGCATGCTGCGGGAAAGATCCGGGAGGACGGAATGCCGCACGCCTTCGCCCGCCGCCAAGCCCTTGCTGCGCCTGCCCTGCTGCTCGCCCGGGCCGCCATGGCGCAGGGTCATTGGCCCGGCAAGCCGGTCACGCTGATCGTCCCCTGGGTACCAGGAGGCTCCAACGACGTGGTGGCGCGGCTGCTCGCGCCCCAGCTCGAGGCGCGCTTCGGCCAGCCCTTTATCGTCGAGAACCGGCCGGGCGGTGGCGGCAGCATCGGCATGGGCCTCGTCGCCCGCGCCCGGCCGGATGGGCTGACCCTGCTGGTCTCCTCCGCCTCCAACCACGTCTTCCATCCGCTGATCGCCCGGGACCTTGGCTATGACGCAAGGGAGGCGCTGGAGGGCATCGCCATGCTGGTCGACGTGCCGAACGTGCTCGCCGCCACCAGAGGGCTCGGCATCCGGACGGTGCCGGAGCTCATCGCCAGGGCGAAGGCCGACCGGCGGGGGATGAGCTTCGGCTCCTCGGGCGTCGGCTCCTCCAACCACCTTGCGGGCGAGCTCTTCCGGCTGCGGACGGGGCTCGACCTGACGCATGTGCCCTACCGCGGCGGCGGCCAGGCCATCACCGACCTCGTCGCCGGCACGGTGCCGATCGTCTTTCTCAACCTGCCGACGGTGGTGGGGCCGGCCGATGCGGGCCGGGTGACGCTGCTCGCCGTCTGCACCGACCGGCGTGTCGGCAGCCGCCCTGACATCCCGACCATGCAGGAGGGCGGCTTGCCGGACTATGCCGTCCGCTCCTGGACCGGCCTCTTCGCCCCGCGCGGCACGCCGCGGCCGGTGACCGCGGCGCTGGCCTCCGCGCTGCAGGACATCCTGGCGATGCCCGCCATCCGCGCCCGCCTCACCGAGACGGCGAGCGAGCCGATCTGGATGGACCCGGGCGAGACCGACCGTTTCGTCGCCGCGGAGTACGAGCGCTGGGCGCCCGTCATCCAGGGCGCCGATGTCAGGCTGGAATAGGGGTGGCCATCCCGCCTGCATTGGTCTTCAGGTCGGCCGCCGCCGTGGCGCCGGCCAGCCGGCCGAAGACCGCGCCGTTGATGAGGCCCGACCCGCCCGGGTAGTTGAAATAGAAGACGCCACCGACGAGCTCGCCGGCCGCATAGAGGCCGGCGATCGGCTGCTGGTCCGCATCCAGCACCCGCGCCTCGCTGTCGATCCTGAGGCCGCCGAAGGTGAAGGTGATGCCGCAGCCCACCTGGTAGGCCTCGAAGGGCCCGTCCTCGATGGTGTTCGCCCAGTTGGACTTGTTGACCGCCAGCCCCTCCGTGCAGCGCCCGTCCTTCACGTTGGGGTTGAAGGGGACGTCGCGCCGGACGGCGGCGTTGTAGGCGCGGATCTCCTCGAGGAAGGCGCGGCCGTCGACGCCCTCCAGCTTCGCCGCCAGCTCCTCCAGCGTGTCGGCGCGCACCTTGGTCACCTGCTTGATGCGGTACTCGTCGCGCAACACATGCAGCACCTTCTGGTCGAAGACCTGCCAGGCAAAATTGCCCGGCTGTTCCAGCACCACGCGGCCGTATTTGGCATAGGTGTAGTTGCGGAAATCGGCGCCCTCGTCGAGGAAGCGCCGCCCGTTCGCGTTGATCAGCACGCTCCAAGGGTAGCTGTGCTTCTGGAAGGCGTCGCCGACGGCGAGGTCGCCATATTCCGGCGCGTTGAAGTCCCACTGCACCGCATGGCAGCCGGAGTAGTTGCCGAAGGGCGAGGCGCCGATCTCGAGCGCCATCTTGATCCCGTCGCCGGTGTTGAAGCGCGTGCCCCGCACCTTCGCCAGCTCCCAGCCCGGGCCGAGATAACGCGTGCGCATCTCCGCGTCGCCCTGGAAGCCGCCCGCCGCGAGGATCACCGAAGGTGCCTTGATGTCGTAGATGCGGCCGGGCGACTTGACCCGCACGCCCTCGACCTTGAAGCCGTCGTAGAGGATCCGCTGCGCCCGCGTCGCGTAGCGGATCTCGATGCCGCGCTTCCGCGCCGCCTCCGTCTCGGCGGCGACGAGGCCGGGGCCGCCGCCCCAGGCCTCGACCGTCAGCCCGCCCCAGAACTTGAACTTGCCATCCACCTTGAAGGCCTGCCGCCCCCAGATGGGCGCGAACTTGACGCCCTTGCCGCGTAGCCACTTCATGGTCTCGAAGCTGCGCCGGACCAAGATGTCGCAAAGCTCGGGGTCGGTGCGATTCCGCGTCACGCGGAACATGTCGTCGAAGAACTGGTCCTCGGTATAGGTGCCAAAATCCGTCTGCGCGCATTCCGCATCGGTGAGGTCCGGCATGATCTCCCGCAGGTCATCGACGCCGCGATAGGCGAAGCGGATGGCGCCCGCGGTGAAGCGGGTATTGCCCCCCGCCTCGTCCTCCGGCGCCCGCTCCAGCATGACGACCCGCGCACCCTGCTCCTGCGCCGAGAGGGCAGCGCAGAAGGCGGCATTGCCGCCGCCGACCACGATGACGTCGAACTCCTCGGACATGGCATCCCCGCTCATCTGTACACCGATGTATACAGGGAGCCGCGCGCCTGTCCAGGTCGCGGCGGCGGCCCCGCGCTACTGCGCCTGAGGCACGTTGTAGAGGATGTTGGCCGAAACGCCCGTCAAGTCGTCGGTGAAGCGGGTGTACTGGATGTCGATCGAGCCGAAGGTGAGGGCGAAGCTGTCGGTCGGAACCCCCTCCCCGCCGCCATGCGCGAAGGAGATGATGCCCACCTCGGTCAGGGTATAGACCATGTAGGGCAGCAGCCTCGCCTGGCCCTGGCGGACGAAGCTGATGGTGACCTTGCGGTCGAATTTCCCGCTGAAGGCCTCGTTCAGCAACCCGATGGAGCTGATGTCGCTGAGCTTGGAGCAGTTGACCTCGCCGACCGACGGCTCGACCCGCCCGCGCCCGCCGGAGTAGATCGCGGAGCCGCTGCGCGACATCGACCAGGCCAGTCCGGTCAGCTCGATATAGCCGCCCTCGCCATTCAGGCCATGCTCGCCGTCGATGCCCTCATACTTCATGAAGATCGCCATGGGGCCAGCCTCGGTGAGCGATGCGGATACAGAAAGACCGCCCCCGGGCAGAGGATGCGGCGGCAGGCCACCGCATCCCTCATCCCGTGAAGGCGCAGTGCCGGCTTACGAGCCGGTGCCCTTGGCCAGATCCCAGGTGTAGTAGACCGGGGAGCCGGTGAGGTCGTCGCCGACCGGGTTGTAGCCGAGCTTCACCTTGTCGAAGTTCAGGCTGAGCGACTCATTCGGGCGATCGCCGCCGGAGCTCATCGAGAAGCCGGAGACGCCGCAGCCCTCGAGGTCCACGGTGAAATAGGCGGTCGGCTTGGCGCCGCCGGTGCGGACGAAGCGGATCTCGACCTTCTTGTCGAGCTTGCCGTGCAGCGCTTCCTCGAACAGCTTGATGCTGGTGTTGTCGCTGGTCTTGCTGATCGTGATCTCGCTGACGGACACGACCGAGCCCTCACGGGTCGAGGTGCCGCGGGCCGAGGCGATGGCCCGGCCGACGCCGAACTGGAAGCTGGCGACCTCGAAATGGTCGGTGAAGCCCTCGACCTTCGACTCGCCCTTGATGTCGCCGTACTTAACGAGGATCGCCATACTTCTATCCCTTTCTGCCTGCCCGACTGCCGGAGACGGCCCCCTGCCGTCGCCTAGCCGATATCATACTGGAACGTGTCCCCTTCGCCCATCGCGACCTTGACCCGCCCGACCTCGCCGCCATCGGCCAGTCGCGACAGAATTCGAGATGACAACTCGGGTAGCATCGTGCGGTTGAGGATGTTTTCAATATTTCGTGCGCCGCTTTCCACCTCTTTGCAGCGGGCGACGATCGCCTCCGGCACGCTGTCATCGACCTGGAAGTCGACCCCGTAGGCGGACTTCACCCGGCGGCCGATCCGCTTCAGCTGCAGCCCGACGATGAGCTTCATGATGTCGTCGGCCAGCGGGTAGTAGGTGACGATGTTGCAGCGGCCGAGGAAGGCCGGCTTGAACACCTTCAGCAGGTCCGGCCGCAGCGCCTCCGTCAGCGCCTCCGGCTCCGGCATCAGGTCCGGGTCGGCGCAGAGCTTGGCGATGGTGTCCGTCCCGGCGTTGGACGTCATGATGATGACGGTGTTGCGGAAGTCGATGTCCCGCCCCTCCCCGTCCTTCATGTTGCCCTTGTCGAAGACCTGGTAGAACACGTCCTGCACGCCGGGATGGGCCTTCTCCATCTCGTCCAGCAGGACGACGCTGTAGGGCCGCCGCCGCACCGCCTCGGTCAGCACGCCGCCCTCGCCGTAGCCGACATAGCCGGGGGGCGAGCCCATCAGGAGCGAGACCTTATGCTCCTCCTTGAATTCGCTCATGTTGATGGTCGTCAGGTTCTGCTCACCGCCATAGAGCAGGTCGGCCACGGCCAGCGCCGTCTCCGTCTTCCCGACGCCGCTGGTGCCGACCATCATGAAGACGCCGATGGGCTTGCGCGGGTCGGTCAGGCCGGCGCGGTTGGTCTGGATGGCCTGGGCGATGGCCGCCAGCGCATGCGGCTGGCCGACGACCCGCTCCTCCAGCCTGTCCTTCAGGTTCAGGATGGTCTTGATCTCGTCCGAGACCATCCGCCCGACCGGGATGCCGGTCCAGGTGGCGACCACCTCGGCGACGGCCTGGCCGTCCACCACGGGATGCACCAGCGGCTCCTCGCCCTGCAGCGCATGCAGCGCGTCGGTGGCGCTGGCGAGCCTGGCCTTCGCTTCCGCCGCGTCGGCGCCGGAAGCCATCGCCGCCTCGATCGCCTCCCTCGACTCGCGGATGCTGGCGACGAGTTCCTTCTCCTCCCTGTACCGCGCCTCGAGGGCGGCCAGCTCGGCCCCGACCGTTCCCCGCTCCTCCTCGAGGCCCGCGCGCCGCGCGGCATGGTCCTGCCCCGCCGCTTCCTCCCGCGCGATGGCGCCGAGCTCGGTGGCGATAAGGTCGAGCCGCCGCCGCCGGTCCTCGAGCGGCGCCGGCTCCGCCGCCTGGCTCATGGCCACGCGGGCGCAGGCGGTGTCCAGCAGCGAGACGCCCTTGTCGGGCAGCTGCCGCGCCGGGATGTAGCGTGCCGAGAGCACGCAGGCCTGCTCCACCGCCTCGTCCAGGATGCGGACGCCGTGGTGCTTCTCCAGCACCGGCACCAGCCCCCGCAGCATCGCCTGCGCCAGCGCCACCGCCGGCTCGCCGACCTGCACCACCTGGAAGCGGCGGGTGAGCGCCGCGTCCTTCTCGAAGTATTTCTTATACTCGGCCCAGGTCGTGGCCGCGAGGCAGCGCAGCTCGCCGCGGGCCAGCGCCGGCTTCAGCAGGTTGGCCGCGTCGTTCTGGCCCTGCGCGCCGCCGGCGCCGATCAGCGTATGCGCCTCGTCGATGAACATGACGACTGGCACCGGGGAGCCCTTCACCGCGTCGATGACGCCCTTCAGCCGGTTCTCGAACTCGCCCTTCACCCCGGCGCCTGCCTGCAGCAGGCCGAGGTCGAGCGACATCAGCTTCACCTTGCGCAGCGCCTCCGGCACGTCGCCGGCGGCGATGCGCAGCGCCAGCCCCTCCGCGACCGCTGTCTTGCCGACGCCGGGCTCGCCGGTGAGGATCGGGTTGTTCTGCCGCCGCCGCGTCAGGATGTCGATCACCTGCCGGATCTCGCCGTCGCGGCCGAGGATCGGGTCGATCTTCCCCGCCTTCGCCTGCGCGGTGAGGTCGGTGCAGAACTGCTCGAGCGGCCCGCCGCCGCGCGGCGCCTCGCCGGGCGCGCCGCCCGCGGCCGCCGGCGCTTCGCCTGGCAATGGGGCACCGGCTTCCCCGGCCTCCTCGCTGCCGTCGCAGAGCGTGTCGAGCCCGCCGCGGCGCAGCGCATCGGCCGGGAGGGAGAGCAGGCTGGGCGCCCCATCCTTCACCGTGCGCTGCAGGGTCTCGTCGGACAGCAGCGCGGCCAGCATGTGGCCCGTGCGGATGCGTCCGGTCCCGCTTTCGAGCGAGGCCACTAGCCAGGCCTCGCGCAGCCAGGTGACGATGTCGGGCGAGAGCGAGGGCGCCCGCGCATTGCCGGTGCGCAGCTTGTCGAGCGCGCGCGTCAGCTCCGCGATGACGCGGCCGCTGTCGATCCCCTGCTTGCGCAGCAGGACGTTGACGTCGGTTCCCTGCGTCTCGACCAGCTTCAGCAGCAGGTGCTCGATCTCGACATTGTAGTGCGAGCGGGAGAGCGTCAGCCCGGCCGCCGCCTCGAGCTGCCGCCGCCCGATGGCGCTGAGGCGGCCGACGAGGGATTTGAGGTCGATCGCCACCATGCGCCGTTAACCTCCCGCTAACTACTTCTGCCGTTGCCTCGGATGGCCGGACCGTAAACAGTTTGGGCAAGCGCTGTCCAGCATGATAGCGTATCGGTTGCGGGCCACCCGGCCTTTATTTTCACGCGGAAGAGTCGACCCTGCATGTCGGGAAGCCTGTTCGATATTGAGACGTTGCTCGCGCCCCTCGACGGGCCCGATGGCGCGGGCACCGATCTGCGCAGCGACTACTCGCCGACCTCGCCGTACCAGAAGCTGCGCGACGCGCGGGCCGAGGCCCGGGCGGAGGAGCGCGCATTGGAGACCTCGGAGGAAGCCGAGCCCGCCGTGCCGCAGAGCTGGCGCGAGGTGAAGCGGCTCGGCCTCGATTGCCTCGGTAGCCGCAGCAAGGATTTCGAGGTCGCCGCCTGGCTGCTGGAATCGCTGGTGCGGCTCGACGGCCTGCCCGGCCTCATCGCCGGCTCGGAGCTGCTGACCGGCCTGCTCGAGCGCTACTGGGAGCCCGGCTTCCCGCAGCCCGACGAGGATGGGATGGATATCCGCGCCGCGCCCCTCAGCGGCCTCTCCGGCGAGGGCGCCGACGGCACGCTGATGCAGCCGCTGCGCCGCCTGCCGCTGTTCCGCCGGCCAGACGGGCGCGGCGTCAGCCTCTACCTCTGGAAGATCGCCGAGGACACCGCGGCGATCCCCGACGAGGGCGAGAACCGCCGCCGCCGCCAAGCCCGCTACGAAGCTGGCGTGCCGGAGCTGAAGGCGCTCGAGGCCGAGGCCCGCATCGATGCCGCGACCCTGCGCCGCACCGCGCAGCAGGCGGTGGCGGCGCAGCGCGCCTGGGCGGCGCTCGGCGCGCAGATGGACGCACGCTTCGGCGACATCGCGCCCAACACCCGCCGCGTCGCCGATGCGCTGGAGCAGGTCCTGGCGATGGCGACACGGCTGGTCGGCCCGGTCGTCGAGGAGCGCGCGACGGATGCCGAGGCGGCGGCAACGGCTGAGGAGGCGACGGCAGTGGCGGAGCAAGGGCCGGCGATGGGCGGTGCGATGGCCGCGGCGCCCCGCACGCTGCGGACCCGCGAGGATGCCATCCGCCAGATCGAGGATCTCGCCGAGTTCTTCCGCAAGACGGAGCCGCACTCCCCCCTAGCCTATACCCTCGCCGATGCCGTCCGCCGCGCCCGCATGCCACTGCCGGAGCTGCTGGCCGAGGTGCTGCCCGACAGCGGGGCGCGGCAGGCGATGCTAACGATGCTGGGGATCCGGGCCGCCATGGGCGAGAACGAGTGACCGGCTGATCAACCGATCAGCAAGGGTTTGATTGACTGGTTTCGTCCGCGCCGCGTATCGTGTTCGCCATCGCCAGAACCGTTACCGGCACGAATCGGGAGAATAGAGGATGAGCGGTAGCGTCCATCAGAAGCTGGCCCGGGTGCGCAAGCCGCGCGTCCATATCACCTATGAGGTCGAGACCGAGGGCGCCGCCGTCGAGCGCGAGCTGCCCTTCGTCGTCGGCGTCATGGGCGATTTCGCCGGCGACCCGTCCGAGCCGCTGAAGCCGCTCGCCGAACGGAAATTCGTGCAGATTGATCGCGACAATTTCAACGACGTGATGGCCCGCATCCAGCCTGGCCTGAACATCAAGGTGGACAACACCCTGGCCGGCGACGGCAGCCAGATGGCGGTCAACCTGAAATTCCGCTCGATCGAGGATTTCGAGCCGGCGAAGGTGGCCGAGCAGGTGCCGGCGCTGAAGGCGCTGATGGACACCCGCGCCAAGCTGCGCGACCTGATGAGCAAGGTGGACCGCTCCGAGGAGCTGGAAGGCCTGCTCGAGGAGGTCCTCCAGGACAAGGACAAGCTGGCGGCGCTGTCGTCCCAGCTCGGCCTCGACAAACAGGGGGCCTGATCCATGAGCGAGACACAATCGGCGGCAGCCGGCGCCACGACGGTCACGGAGGAGGCCGGGCTCGGCCTGCTCGACCAAGTACTCGGCGCCACCAAGCAGACCGAGCGCGACCGCGCCCAGGACCTGATCAAGGCGCTCACCGAGGAGGCGCTGAAGGGTACCGTCACCTACAGCCGCAACCTCACCCAGACCTTCGAGCGGGCAATCGCGGCGCTGGACGCCAAGCTGAGCAGCCAGCTCAACGCGGTGATGCACAACGAGCGCTTCCTGAAGCTCGAGGGCTCCTGGCGCGGGCTGCACTACCTGGTCATGAACACCGAGACCAGCACCTCGCTGAAGCTGCGGATGCTGCAATGCAGCAAGCGCGACCTGTCGCGCGACTTGCAGCGGGCGGTTGAGTTCGACCAGAGCCAGCTCTTCAAGAAAGTCTACGAGAACGAGTTCGGCACCCCGGGCGGCGAGCCCTATGGCGCCCTGGTCGGCGACTACGAGTGGACCAATCACCCGGACGACATCGAGACGCTGCGCCTCGCCTCCAACGTCGCGGCCAGCGCCTTCGCGCCCTTCATCTCGGGCGTCGGCGCCGGCATGTTCGGCTTCTCCGACTGGCGCGAGCTGTCGAAGCCGCGCGACCTCGCCAAGATCTTCGAGACGGCGGAATACGCCAAGTGGCGCTCCTACCGCGACACCGAGGACAGCCGCTTCGTCACGCTGGTCATGCCGCGCGTCATCGCCCGGCTGCCCTATGGCGCCGGCACCGTCCCGGTCGAGGAGTTCGGCTATGAGGAGGCGCCCTTCGACGAGGCCGGCCGCGCCAAGGCGATGGACCACCACGATTACTGCTGGATGAACGCGGCCTACGTCATGGCGCAGCGCCTCACCGACAGCTTCGCCCAGACCAGCTTCTGCGTGGCCATCCGCGGTGCCGAGGGCGGCGGCAAGGTGCAGAACCTGCCGACGCATGTCTTCACCTCGGACGACGGCGACATGGACGCCAAGTGCCCGACCGAGATCGGCATCACCGACCGGCGCGAGGCGGAGCTTTCGGGGCTCGGCTTCCTGCCGCTCTGCCACTACCGCAACACCGACTACGCGGTCTTTTTCGGCGCCCAGTCCACCCAGAAGCCGAAGAAGTACGACCGGCCGGAGGCGACCTCCAACGCCGCCATCTCGGCCCGGCTGCCCTATCTGATGGCGACCAGCCGCTTCGCCCATTTCCTCAAGGTGATGGCGCGGGACAAGATCGGCTCCTTCATGGAGTCCTCCGACTGCGAGCAGTGGCTGAACCGCTGGATCCTGAACTACGTCAACGGCAACCCGAGCGCGGGGCCGGAGACCAAGGCGCGCTACCCGCTGCGCGAGGCCAAGGTCGAGGTAAAGGAGATCCCGGGCCGCCCCGGCTCCTACAACGCCGTCGCCTATCTGCAGCCCTGGCTGCAGATGGAGGAGTTGACGACCTCCATGCGGATGGTCGCCCGCATCCCCCAAAAGGCCTGACCTGATCTGGCCCGGCTTCGGCCGGGCCAGCGCCTGTGCGTCGGGAGGGGGAGCGCCCAGCATGGATGGATCGCCGGCCGCGGCGACGGCCGATGCTGGCCCCGGGGCCTCGGCCCCGCCGCCCCTGCGCGCGGCCGCCCTCGCCGGGGCTTTCTTCGGCCGGGCCGGCGCCAACGCTGCGGATGGCATGGCCAGCTTCCTGGTCGAGGGCCCTGCCCATTCGCTGCAGCTCTGGTTCGGCGAGGCAGGGCTCGCCGCCATCCTCGAACATGACGGCACCCGGCGCGGCCGCGCCGAGGCGATGGCCCGGCTGGAGGAAGCCGTCGACCGCGACATCGCCACGATCGACCGGCTGATCTCGGAACAACTCGACGCCGTGCTGCGGCAGGAGCGGCTGCGCCGACTGGAGGGCTCCTGGCGTGGCCTCCATTGGCTGGTCAACCGCCTCCCGCCCGGGCGGAGCTGTAAGGTGAAACAGCTCACCCTCCGCTGGTCGGAGCTCTGCCGCGACTTCGAGCGTGCCATCGAGTTCGACCAGAGCCAGCTTTTCCGCAAGGTCTACGAGGAGGAGTTCGGCACCCCCGGCGGCGAGCCCTACGGCTTGCTCTGCGGCGACTGGGAGTTGCGGCCCTTCCCCGGCCCCGGCAGCAACACCGACGACGTCTCCGGCCTCGACGCGCTCGCCGGCGTCGCCGCCGCGGCCTTCGCGCCGACGGTCGTCGCTGCCCATCCCTCGCTCTTCGGCCTCGACCAGTGGCAGGAGCTCGGCCCCGCCATCGACCCGACCGAGCCGATGCGCGGGCCGGAGCGCCGCCGCTGGCGCAGCCTGCAGGAGCGCGAGGACACCCGCTTCCTGTCCGTGCTGCTGCCGCGCGTCCTCGCCCGCCCGCCCTGGGCGGATGACGGCAGCCGTGCCGACCGCTTCCGCTACCGCACGGATGCCGGCCAGCCCGGCGCCCGCGCCTGGATGAGCCCGGTCTACCCGCTCGCCGCCATTGCCATGCGCGCCTTCGCCAACCATGGCTGGCCGGCGGATATCCGCGGCGCCACCGTCCATGCGGTGCCGATGGGCGGCGTCGTGGACGGGCTGCCGGCCGAGCGCCTGCGCTCCGACCCGCCCGGCCTGCCGCCGCGCCCGCCGGTCGAGCTCGCCCTGACCGACGACCAGGAGCGCCAGGTGGTCGAGGCGGGCCTCATGCCGCTGATCGGCCTCGAGGGCCTGCCGGAGGCCGCCTTCGCCGCCGCCCCCAGCCTGCACCGTCCGCCCCGCATGACCGGCGAGGCGGCCAATGCCAACCAGCGCCTGTCCGCGCAATTCAACGCCGTGCTCTGCGTCAGCCGCTTCGCCCACTGCGTCAAGATGATGGGCCGCGACATGGTCGGCAGCTTCAAGACGCCGCAGGAGATCGAGCGGCGGCTGCAAACTTGGCTGATGCAGTTCACCAGTACGACCAGCGGCGCCGCCGGCGAGAGCGGCGCCCGCCAGCCGCTCCGCGCCTCCAAGGTCGAGGTGCGGGAGAAGCCGGGCCAGCCCGGCGTCTTCGGCTGCACGATCCAGATGCAACCGCATTTCCAGCTGGACGAGGTGGGCGCTGCCTTCCGGCTGGTGACCGACCTTTCCGCGCCGAGGGCAGCAGCATGAGCACGATCGGTGACGCCTTCCAGAAGGGCGACCTGCCCGCCGCCATCGCCGCCGCGACCGCCGGGGTGAAGGCCGCCCCGCGCGATTCCGGCGCGCGCTGGCTGCTGACGGAGATGCTCCTCTTCTCCGGCGATGTGGAGCGCGCCGACCGCACGCTGGACAGCGTCATCGAGGAGGAGCCCTCCCCCGCCGTCCTCGAATTCCGCCGCCTGCTGCGCGCCGAGGTCGTGCGGCGCCAGGTCTTCGGCGAGGGCCGGGTGCCGAAATTCCAGGGCGACGAGGCGACGCCGGCGCAGACGGCCGCGATGCGCGCCGTGACCCTGCTTCGCCTCGGCGATGCCGCCGGCGCCGCCGCCGCCGCGGCCGAGGCGGAGGAGCTTCGCCCCCGCGCCCCCGGCGAGGCCGAGGCGCCGGACGGCAAGGTGACGCCCTTCGACGACTTCCGCGATGCCGACGACCTGTTCAGCCCGCATCTCGAGGTGCTGACGGCCGGCGGCGAGTACATGTGGGTGCCGGTCGAGCGGCTGCAGAGCCTGGTCTTCGAGGCCGCGCGCCGCCCGCGCGACCTCTTCTGGCGCCGCACCAACCTTACCCTGAAGGACGGCACCGAGGGCCTCGTCTTCGTCCCCGCCATCTATCTCTGGACCGATCCGGCGACGCCGGCCGCGCTCAAGCTCGGCCGCGAGACGGACTGGCCGGATGCCGGCGCCGGCCCGGTGCGCGGCCTCGGCCAGCGCCTCTTCCTTGCCGGTGAGGACGCTCTGCCGCTGGCCGATGCGGGCAGCCTGACCTTCACATGAGCGACCAGGCACGCGGCGGGCGCATCCGGCTGCCGCTGCTGGACCGGCTGCTCGATGCCGATCCGGCGGCGCCGGTCGATCCGCCAGTCACCCAGGCCTATGCCGTGGAGCTGCTGCGCCAGGCGGTGCGGCGCGACATGGAGGCGCTGCTGAACGCCCGCCGCCGCCGCGTGCCCCTCCCGGCCGCGCTGGCCGAGCTTCCCGTCTCCGCCCTCGGCTACGGCGTGCCAGACCCGACCGCCGGCAGCTTCACCGAGGATGAGCGGCGCGAGGCGCTGGCCGCCGAAGTCGAGGCCGCGGTCCGCCGCTTCGAGCCGCGGCTGACCAATATCCGCGTGACGCTGGCCAAGTCGCCGCGCGAACGGGCGGAGCCGCTGGACCGCACGCTGCGCCTCCGCGTCGAGGCGGTGCTGCGCAGCGACCCGGTGCCGGAGCAGATCAGCTTCGAGACGCAGCTCCGCCCCGTCACGCTCGACGTCTCGGTGCGCGAGGGCTGAGATGTCGGAGACGCTGCTCCCCTATTTCAACCGCGAGCTGGCCGCGATCCGCCGCGATGCCGGCGAGTTCGCCGAGGCGTTCCCCAAGGTCGCCGGCCGGCTTCGCCTCTCCGCCGAGACGGTGGACGACCCCTTCGTCGCCCGGCTGCTGGAGGGCATCGCCTTCCTCGCCGCGCGCGTCCAGCACCGGCTGGACGACGAGCTGCCCGAGATCAGCGACGCGCTGCTCGAGATGCTCTCGCCGCACCTGCTGGCGCCCGTCCCCTCGATGACGACGCTGCGCCTCGCCCCGCCCGCCGACACGCGGGCGCCGGTGAAGGTGCCGCGCGGCCTCGCGGTGGAGACCGAGCCGGTGCGGGGCGAGCCCGTCCGCTTCCGCACCTGCCATGATGTGACGCTCTGGCCGCTGACGATCGAGGCGGCGCGGCTCTCCGGCCTGCCGCTGGCGGCGCCCGCCAATCCGCGCGCCGCCGGTGCCGTCGCCTGCCTCCGCCTCACCTTGAAGACCGCCTCGCCCGACCTGCCGATGGCGGAGCTCGGGCTCGACCGGCTGCGCCTGCATCTCCGCGGCATCGGCCCGGCCGCCGCGCAACTGCACGAGCTTCTTTGCACCGCGACCCTCTCCATCGCCCTCGCCGATGGCCCGGCCGATACGCGGCCGACCATCCTCGGCGCCGGCGCGCTGCAGCCCGGCGGCTTCGAGGCCGAGGAAGCCGCCCTGCCCTGGCCGCGCCGCGCCTTCGCCGGCCACCGGCTGCTGACCGAGTTCTTCGCCTTCCCGGAGAAATTCCTCTATCTCGACCTCGACGGGCTCGATGCCCGCAGCCTCGTCCAGAAGGGCGACCGGCTGGAGGTCTTCATCTACCTTTCCCGCTCCATGCCGGAGCTGGAGCGGACGCTGACGGCGGAGAATTTCGCCCTCGCCTGCACGCCCGCGGTGAACCTCTTCCCGCAGCGCTGCGAGCCCATTGCCCTCGACGGCACCCAGTCCGAATGGCTCGTCGTGCCGGATGCCCGTCGCCCGACCGCGCTCGAGGTCTATGCCGTGGAGCAGGTGCGGGAGAGCCGCGCCGATGGCACCCGCCGCTTCGTCCTGCCCTTCCACCGGCTCGGCCGCGCCGATGCCGAGGGCGAGGCGGCCGAGGCGCATTACATCGCCAGCCGCCGCCCGGCGCCGCCCGCGCTCGGCGGCACGGAGACGCTGCTCAGCCTGCGCGATGCCGCCTTCGACCCGCATCGCCCGGCCGATGGCGTGCTGACGGTGGAGGCGCTCTGCTGCAACCGCGACCTGCCGAGCATGCTGCCCTTCGGCGGCGGCCAGCCGCTGCTCCGCATCGCGACGGGCGGCTCGCCGGCCGCCCATGCCGAGGCGCTGTCGCCGCCGACGCCGACGCTGCGGCCCAATCTGCGCGAGCGCGGCGCCTGGAAGCTGATCTCCCATCTCGCGCTGAACCACCTCTCGGTCAGCGGCGGCGAGGCGGGGGCGCTGGCGCTGCGCGAGATGCTCCGCCTGCACGATCTGCGGGACAGCGCCGAGAGCCGCTCCTCCCTCGCCGCGCTGCTCGCCGTCGATGCCAGGCCCGGCGTCGCCCGGCTGCCGGGCGGCAGGCCCGGCGCCCTGGTGCGCGGCCTCGACGTGACGCTCACCTACGACGCGCAGCGCTGGCAGGGCGGCGGCCTCTACCTGATGGCGGCGATCCTCGAGCGCTTCCTCTCGCTCCAGGTCTCGGTGAATGCCTTCGTCCGCACCGGTGTCGCGCTGCGCGGCCGCAGCGGCCATGTCGCGCAATGGCCGGCGCGAAGCGGCACCCGGGCGCTGCTGTGAGCGCCCTGCCGCCGCCGATCCGGCCGCTGGCCGCCGCGCCTCGCGCCCGGCTGCAGCGGGAGCCGACGCGCTTCAGCCTCGACCAGGCGGCGCATCTGCTGGCCCCGGGCGGCGACGTGCTGGCGCTGCGCTACCGCACCGTGCTCCGCCTCGGCCATCCGGAGGGCGAGATCGGCCCGCCCCGCGCCGATGGGCAGCAGCTGCCCGTCACCACCTTCGGCCTGGTCGGCGCCGGGGGCGTGCTGCCGCGCCACTTCACCGCCCTGGTCGGGACGGAACAGCGCAAGCGGTCGGAGGCGCTGCATGCCTTCCTCGACCTCGGCGCCTCGCGCTTCACCGGCCTCTTCGTCAAGGCGGGCGACAAGTACCGCCCGACGCAGGATCCGGCGCCGGCGGAGCGGGCGCTGGCCGCCGTCATCGGCCTCGCCACGCCGCATCTCGAGGGGCGGCTCGGCCTCGACCTGCCGCGGCTGCTCTACCATGCCGGCAACCTCGCCTCCCGCAGCCGCTCCGCGGCGCGGCTGCAGGCGATGCTGGAGGAGGAGACGGGCCTGCCCGTCCGCATCGAGGAATTCGCCGGCGGCTGGATCCGCCTGCCGGCCAGCGAGCGGACCCGGCTGGCCGGCGGCGGCCGGGGCCGCGCGGCCGGCGGGCAGCATGCGCTGCTCGGCCAGGGCGCCGTCGCCGGGGCGGAGACCTGGGACAGCCAGGCCCGCTTCACCATCCGCATCGGCCCGCTGGACCGGGAGCGGTTCGAGACGATGCTGCCTGGCACGCCGCAGCATGACCGCGTCCTCGCCCTGGCCCGCCTCTTCGCTGGGCTCGATACCGGCTTCGCGGTCAACCCGGTGCTGGCGGCGGAGGCCATCCCGCCCCTCGCGCTCGGCCGTGGGCGGCTCGGCTGGTCCTCCTGGCTCACCGCGCCGCGGCCGCGCCGGCGCGACGGGACGGAGCCGCGCTTCGAGGGCAGCCTCGTCACGTCGAAATGAGAATTGTGATGTCTCCCGCCCGCCGGTTCCGCCCGAAACCCCGGCGCGCATGAACGCATGGCGATGTGCGGAAGGGTTGGTTTGCGCTATGATCACGGCCACGGACGGAGGTGCCCGATGACCCGCACTGCGAAGACCCTGCTCATGCTCGGCGTGGCGGCCCTGCTGGCTCCGGCCCAGGCCGGGGCGCAGCGCAGCCAGCCGGAGAACCCCAGCATGCGGGCGCTGATCGAGCAGCTCCAGCCCACGACCCGCGGCATCCGCGTCCCGGGCCAGGCCCCCGCCGCCACGGCCACGCCGGTCGCCCAGCGCACGACCACCGCGCCCCCCGGCACCGCCGCCGCCTCGATCATGCTGCGCTTCGCCACCGGCTCCGCCACGCTGACGCCGGAGGCCGAGCGCAGCCTCGACGAGCTCGGCCGCGCCCTCGCCTCATCCGACCTCGCGCCCTACCGCTTCCGCATCGAGGGCCATACCGACACGGTCGGCAGCCCCGAGCTGAACCAGGCCCTCTCAGAGCGGCGCGCCGCCGCCGTGCGGGACTACCTGACCTCGCGCCACGGCGTCAGCGCCGGCCGGCTCGAGTCGGTCGGTCTGGGCGAGAGCCAGCCCCTGGTCGCCACCCCGGACGAGACCGCGGAGGCCCGCAACCGCCGGGTCCAGGTCATCAATCTCGGCAGCTAGGCCTGCCATGTCCCCGCAACCCACCGTCCAAGAAGGCACCCGCATCATGGCCCGGCTTCCCGTGCTGGCCTGCCTCGCAGCCACGCTCGCCCTCACCCTCCCCGGCCCCGCCGGCGCGCAGAGCGACAGCGCCGCGCAGTCGCTGATCGACCGGCTCAAGCCCTCGGGCAGCGCCGGGACCCGCGGCATCCGGATGACGGGCGAGGCGCCGGCTCCCGCCCCGGTCGCCGCCCCGGCCCCGGTCTGGAGCGCGCCTGCCCGTCCGCAGGCCGCGCCCGCCGAGCAGACGGCGACGGCCCGGCCGCCCGCGCCCCGCACCGCGCCGCGCGAGACGACGGCCGATGCGCCCTCCGTCTCCATCACCGTCACCTTCCCGACCGGCTCCGCCACGCTGACGCCGGAGGCGGAGCGCGCGCTCGCCCCGCTCGGCCAGGCGCTGGCCTCGTCCGACCTCGCCCCCTACCGCTTCCGCATCGAGGGCCATACCGACACGGTCGGCGATGCCGCGGTGAACCAGGCGCTCTCCGAGCGCCGCGCCGCCGCCGTGCGCGACCATCTCGTCCGCGCCTATGGCGTGCCGGAGAGCCGCGTGGTCGCGGTCGGCTTCGGTGCCTCCCAGTTGCTGGTGCAGACGCCGCCGCAGGTCAACGAGCCGCGGAACCGCCGCGTCCAGGTCGTCAATATCGGCAACTGAGCCACCCATGGTGGGGGCCGAGGACGATACGGTCAGGCTGCCCCGCCCCGGCGCGGCGCGGCCGGCGCGTGCCGGGCTGCTGCGCAGCGCGGCGGCCCTCGGGGCGATCGGCGCGGCCATGGCGGCGACCTGGGCCTGGATGGGAGCGGCGCCCGCACCGCCCCCGGTGCCGCCGCCCCTGGCGCCCGTCGCCGCCCTCGCGCCCGCCGTGCCGCTGCTCGCCGAGGCGGAGCTGCTGGCCCTGGCCCCCGACCGCCCGAGCCTGCTGCGGCTGCGCGAGAATCCGGGCGTCTTCGTCCTGCTCTTCCCGGACCTGGCCACCCAGGGCGCCGCCATGAACCGCGCCGCGGCGCTGGTCGAGAAGGCCGGGCTGCCGCGCGACCGGCTGCTCGACGGCGCGGAGCTCGCCGCCGCCATCGCCCGCAGCGGCGACACGGCGGAGACCTGGTATCTCGGCCATGACTACCGCTCGGCCGACCTCGCCCGCTTCTTCGCCCTTGCCGAGCGGGACCGCGTGGCCCTGACCGAGGCCGAGCAGTGGCTGCGCGAGCAGTTCGCCACCGCCGCGGCGCTCGCCGGACCGGTTCCCTTCGCCCTCGTCTCCGCCGCCAATCCGGGCGGACCGATGGATGCCGAGATGCGCCGCGCCGTGCTGCGGCACGAGATCGGCCATGGCCACTACTTCACCCTGCCCGGCTTCGCCGAGCATGTGCAGGCGGCCTGGCGGCACGGTTTCAGCGAGGCGGAGCGCGCCGCCTACCGTGCCTTCCTCGGCCGCGAAGGCTACGACACGGGCAATGACGAGCTGATGGCCAATGAGGCCATGGCCTATACGCTCTTCACGCCCGATCCGCGCCTCTTCTCGCCGGGCGCGGTCGGGCTGCCGCCCGCCGCGGTCGAGCGGCTGCGGGCGCTGCTGCGCAGCGGGCTGCCCTTGCCCTGAGGCAGGCCTCGGTCAGGTCGGATCACCCGGGCGGCGCGACGGGCTGACCCGGAAGCAGATCGCTGCAGGAGGGCTTCGTCCGGAGCCGTGAAGCTGCTCCGTGAACAACAGCCTGCAGCATGTCCGCTGAACCCGTGTGAACCGGGGATGCGCCAGCCTAAGGTTGCACCAGCCGGCATGAGCCGGTGTGACGGGCGGGCGCGGCAGCCGGTCAGCGTTGCGCCACCGTCTCCACCAGCACCGCCTGCACCGCGACGCGGGCCTTCTGCTGCTGCGCCGCCTTCAGCCCGGCAGCCAGCGCCCGGAGATAGTCCTCCGCCTTCTCCATCACCGGGCGCCGCTGGGCGAGGAGCGGCCGGTCGGAGGTGAAGACCAGCACGAGATCCGTGCCGAAGGGCTCATCCACTTCCCAGCCGGTGAAGCTGGCGGTCGGGTCGCCGAGCCGCACCTGCGCGTTCGGCGTCTCGGCCCGCGAGGGCACCAGATGCGCCACCTCCCCCGACTGCATCAGGTAGCTGACATAGAGCTGGCTCGGATAGGGCGGCATGGTGACGGCGAGGCGCAGCAGCTCGCCCTTCGCCAGGGGCGAGTTGCCGATGATGCCCGCCTGCGGCCCCGCATCCGGCGCGGCGAGATAGGGACGCACCAGGTCGAGCGCCTCGCAATAGGGGCCGCTGAAGCTGCGGAGCTGCATCTGCACCGCCTCGGGCGGCAGCCCGCGCGCGGCAAGCTGCTGGCGCAGCGCCGCCTCGTCGCCGCGGCGGACGATGCCGGTGAGGCTGAGGCTCGTCCCGCTGGAGGACCAGGCGATCAGGCTGCAGGGCGTCTCCGCCAGCGCCGCCCCGGCCGCGGCCAGGCCAGCGCGAAGCTGCTCCGCCCGCCGCGCCTCCTCGGCCAACTGCTCGCGGCGTGCGGCCTCGGCGGCCTGCTGCTGCCGGGCGGTCTCCTCGCGCCGTGCCGCCTCCTCGCGGGCCCGCCGCTCCAGCTCCGCCTGGGTGTCGGCGGGCGCGGCGGCGCCGGCCGCCATGGCCGGCGGCGTGACGGGCTGCTGCGGCGCGGGCGGCTGGGCCTGCGCCGCCTTCTCCCACGCCTCCCGCTCGGCGGCGAGGCGAAGCTGCTCCAGCCGCTGCTGCTCCGCCTGGCGGCCGTCGCCGCCGCTGCCGAGCAGGAAGAAGGCGGCGAGGCCGGCAGCGGCCAGCGCCCCGGCCCCGCCGGCGATCAGCCCGACCGGCGCCTTGCGGGCGGCCGGGGGGACAGGTTGCGGCGCGGCCGGCCGCGGCGCCGGGGCGGCCGGTGCGACGGTGCCGACCATCGTCGCCTCGCTGTCGAGGCCCGGCAGCCGCCCGGCACCGGCGAAGCCGCCCGGCGAAGCGGCCGGCGCCGTCGCCGCCGCGCGGACCGCCGCGGCGAAGGCGGCCGCATTCGGGTAGCGATCCTCCGGCCGCTTCGCCAGGGCGGTTGCGATCACCGCATCGAAGGCCTGCGGCGCCGTGACGGAAAGCTTGGAGGGCGGCGGCGGGTCGGTGTGCAGCGCCTTGTGCATCACCGCCGAGAAGCCGCCCTCGAAGGGCTTCTCCCCGGTCAGCAGCTGGTAGAGCATCACGCCGGCCGCCCAGATGTCGGCCCGCGCATCCACCGTCTCGCCGCGCAGCTGCTCGGGCGCCATGTAGCTCGGCGTGCCCATCACCGTGCCGACCTGCGTCATGGAGGAGTTCTCGAGCCGGGCGATGCCGAAATCGGCCATCTTCACCGTGCCGTCCCCCGACAGCATGATGTTGCCGGGCTTGATGTCGCGGTGGACCACGCCGCGCGCATGGGAATAGGCGAGCGCCGCCAGCACCTGCTCCATGATCCGGACGATCTCGGGGACGGGGAAGCGCTCCTTCCGGTCCAGCCGGTCCTTCAGCGAGCCGCCCTCGACCAGTTCCATGACGATCCAGGCCGCCTCGGCATTCTCGCCATAGTCGTAGACGCCGACGATGTTCGGATGGGCGAGCCTGCCGGCCGCCTGCGCCTCGCGGCGGAAGCGGCCATGCGCCTCCTCGCCCTCCGGGTCGCCCGGCGGCGGGCGCTTCACCACCTTGATCGCCACCCGCCGCTCGATGTTGCGGTCGAGCGCGTCATAGACCGTGCCCATGGCGCCGCTGCCCAGGGTGCCGCGCAGCTCGTACTTCCCGGCGATCTCGTTCGGAATCATCCGCCCAGCAACCTCGAGGCTTCCAGTATGCCGCCCGGCGGGAAGGATCGTGCCGGGCGGGACATCATCTTACAGCCTGGGCGCGGATTCCGCTGCCGCAGATTGCACCGGCGCGGCACGCCGCCCGTCGCCGATCAGCGCGAAGGGCGCCCAGTAGAAGGGATGGCCGAAGGCCTCCGGCAGCCGCTTCCCCGCCTCGTCCAGCAGCAGGAGCTGCGCGCCGCGGAGCGCCGCCGCGGAGGAGGCGCCGGACTGCTGCCGCCGCAGCGAGTCGGCGACGGTGAGCGCCGCCGCGGCATCGTCCACCGCCCAATGCGTCACCATCAGCCCGCGCGCCCCGGCATAAAAGAAGGCGCGCGCCAGGCCCGACAGCGCCTCGCCGCCCCCTGCCCCGCCCGGCCCGCCGGTGTTGCAGGCGGAGAGGATGACGAGGTCGGCGTCGAGCTTGAGGCCGAGCAGGTCGCTTGCCTTGACGAAGGCCGAGTCCGCCTCCGCCGCGCCCGGCATGGCGGAGACGACGATGGAGGGTTCCGGCAGGCAGGAGAGTTCGCCCGGCAGCAGCGCATGGGTCGCCAGATGGATGATCCGCCGCTGGCCGAGATCGGCCGCCCTCAGCGCGCCCGCGGTGAAGGCGGCGCCGAGCCGGATGTCCTGCGGCCGCGCGCCCGTCAGCCGCTCGGCCTCCTCGACCTCGATGCGGGTGCCCGGCAGCCGCACCAGCCCGGCCGCCAGCCGCGCATCGGCGGCACAGCGGTCGACGGGGAAGCTGCGGATGAGCTGCGCCGGCGTCGGCGGCACGAAGTCGCCGAAGCCGGCATAGGGCAGCGGCGCCGCGGAGCCGAGCCCCGCGCCGCGCAGCGTCACCAGCGTCTGCGGCGAGGGCACATGGACGACCGCATGGCGGCGGACCAGCCAGGGTGCCGCGCCGAGCGCCGCCGGGTCGGCCGGTCCGGTCAGCAGCATGCCGAAGGGGATGCCGAGCAACGGCCCGTCCGGGACGACGATCAGCGTCTCCGCCCCCTCCAGCGCCGCGGCCAGCGGCGCCAGCAGCCCGGCATGGAGCGCCTGGGCCGGCGCCGGGTCGAACCGCCCCGGCCGCCCGCCAGCATCGACCGTGCCGCTCCGCAGCGCATGCACCAGCCGCCCGGCCTCCGCCTCGGTGAGGCCGGAGCGCGCCATCCGCACCTCGCCGCCGCGCACCAGCAGCACCCAGCTATGGCTGCGGCCGAGCAGCATGGTGACCAGCGCCTCGCGCGGGTTGAGCGAGGCCGCGACGGCATCGGCATCGACCGAGCTCAGCAGCAGCTGCCGGTAGCCCGGCGCGGCCGCCGCGACCGTGCTCTCGGCCTCCGCCCGCGCCTGCTGCGCGGCGGCGATGCGCGCATCGAGCCCGCCCGCCCCCGTGTCGCGCTCGGCGAATAGCCCGCGCAGCGCCTGGTCGGCATCCTGCAGCTTGCGGACGGCCTCGGCCACGCGCGCATCGCCCGCCGCGGCGCCGATCCGCGCGCTGGCCTGCTGGACGAAGCGCACGGTGTTGCTGCGCTGGGCGAGCTGCGCCGCGGCGAAGGCCTCGCGGCGCAGCGCCGAAGCCTCGGCCGGCCGGGCCGTGGCCGCGGCGTCGAGCGCGTCGAGATAGGGCAGCACCAGGTTGATCGGCAGCGCGATCTGCCGGGCGCGGAGGATGGCGGCACCGGCGCGGAAGGCGGTCAGCGCCTCCTCCCGCCGGCCGACCGCCGCGCGCCGGGCGCCGGTGAGGAACAGCGTCACCGCCTCCGGCCGCTCGCCCGGCGCGGCGATGGCGAAGCGCTGCGCCGCCGCCTCCAGCTGGCGCGTCGCCGCATCGTCCCGCCCGAGCAGGATGGAGGCGCCCGCCTCGGTCCGCAGCGAGCGCGCCACCAGCAGCCCGTTCTCGAGCCCGGTCTGCCGCAGCAGCCGCCGGCTCTCGGCGATCAGCGCCGGCGCCGCGGCCTTGTCGTCGCTGCGGGCGACGGCGCGGGCCAGGTTGCGCCGCACCTCGGAGAGGCCGAGCATGGCGGAGACGGCGGCCGGGTCGCTCACCAGCCCGCTGCCCTCGCCGCCCCGCAGCAGGCTCCGCGGCACGAGGGCGGCGTAGAGCGCCTCCGCCTCCCGCAGCCGGGCGAGGCCGGCGGAGTCCTGCCCTTCCTGGAACAGCGAGAGCGCCTGGTAATGCGCCAGCCGGGCGCGCGCCACCGGGTCGCCGGCACGCTCGGCGAGCGGCGCGGCGCGGGCGAAGAGCGCCGCCGCCTCCTGCCCGCGCCCCTGGTTGGAGAGGTTGAGCGCCAGATGCACCAGCGCCGCCACCGTATCCGGGCTGTCGCGGCCAAGCACCCGCTCCTGCAGGGCCAGCGCCGCTCGGTAGGCATCCTCGGCGGCGGCGAAATTCTCCGCCTGGTTCAGCTCGCGGCCGAGGGTCATCAGCTCCTCGTAGCGGCCGACATCCTTCGCGCTGAAGGCCTCCGCCGAGAGCCGCCGCACCGCGATCTCGAGCGCGGCCGAGCGCGCCTGCCCCGCGGCGCCGGCCGAGACCCGGCCGGTCGCCAGCCCCTCCATCACCGGCGCCGCCGTCGCCACGCCATCGGCCAGCACCGGCCCGTCCGGCCCGGCTGCGACGAGGGCGACATGCGGCCAGCCGCCATTCTTGCGCGTGCAGGCCAGCAGCCGCGCCGGCACGCCGCCCGCCAGCGTCGTGGCCTGCGGCGCCGCGCAGCTGACGCGCTGGTCGAGCCAGGTGCGCCACAGACCGCCCGAGGCGAGCGCATCGAGCCGCGCCGCATCGCCCGCGCCGCGCAGCTGGACGACGCGCGCCGCCGGCTGCGTCCAGCCGCCGCAATAGACCTCGCGGCTGCGGACCACCGGCAGGTCGGCCGGCAGGGCGGCGCCGGCCTGGGCCGAGCAATCCTCGCCGCGCGCATCCTTGCCGGCGGGATCGACCGGCCCACTGCCGGGCGCCGCGGCGACATAGGCGTTCTCCGGCGGCCGGGCGCAGCCGAGGAGCGCCGCGAGCAGCAGCAGCGGAAGGCGGGGCATGGCGCGGCTCCGGCTCACTGGTTGTCCTCCTCGCCGACATTCGGGATCAGGACGTCGGAGAGATTAATGCGGTTGTTCTCGATGGTGAAACGCGCCTGATCCGTCGGCCGCAGCGGCAGGATCTGGATGGAGGGCGGCACCACGCAGTTGATCGAGCCGATGACGCAGCTGTTGAAGCGGTACCGCTGCAGCGCGCCGGCATCGATCGGCCGGGTGATGTCGGCGAAGCGCGCCGCCTCCGCCCCGGCCGAGCCGCCCAGCGTGCCGGCGAGCGTCGACCCGCCGCCGGCGCCATGCACCGCGAGCCGTCCTGCGGTGACGCTGCCGGAGACGCTGCCGCCGTCGACCAGCAGGAAGACGGCCGACTGCCCGGCATTGAGGTTGAGCGCCACCGGCCCGGCCGCTGTCGTCTGGTTTGGCAGGCCGAAGGCGCCCGGCCCCTGCGAGCCGGGCGCGCTGCGCACCTGGGTCGGCTGTTGGCCCGCCTCCACCCCGGCGATGTCCGGCTGGACGATGGTGAGCGGGTTGCGCTCCGGCGCGAGCCGCGTGTCGAACAGCACCGCCGGCAGCGCCGCGCCGCGCGGCGTCACGAGGGTCGGGCCGGGGCCGGTGACGCCGCCGGGCGCGGCGAGGAGCAGCGCCGTGCCGATCCTGGCGGTGACGCCGCTCGTCGTCATCGCGCTGCCGCCGTCGGTGCCGCCATAGGCGGCGGGATTGGGCCGCCCCGCCTCGAAATCCGCGGCATCGGCATCGAGGGAGAGGAAGGTGAGCGCCAGGCCGCCGCCCGTCACCACTCGCACCTGCCGGGCGGCGCGGAGCGTGCTCGTGACGATGGCCCCCGCCCCGCCCGCCGTCAGGTCGATATCGCCCGCGGTCGAGGTCAGGCTGCTCCCCAGCACGGAGAGGCTGCGGGCCGCCGCCGTCAGCAGCCCCGGCGTGGCGAGCGCCGTATTGGCCAGGGAGATCCCGCCCCCGGCGGCAAGGTCGAGCCCCGTCGCCCCGCTGCCCGTGGCCTGGCGCAGCGCCACGCTGCCGGCGCGAAGCGAGAGCGCACCGGCCGTGCTCCGCAGTGCCGGCGGAGGGCCGCTGCCGCCGTCGGCGACGAGCAGCTCGCCCGCCGCGCGGAGCCGCACCTCGCCGCCGGTCAGGCTGCCGCGGGTCTGGCCGATCCCGGCCGCGGTCGAGGTCACCGCCAGGGCGCCGCCCGCCGTCATCGCCGTATCGGTGAAGCTCGACGCAAGCCGGCTGGTCACGGCGAGGTCCGTCCCGGCAGCGAGGCTCGCCCCGGTCGCGGTGAGGAGCCCGCCGGCGGTCATCCGCGCCCCGGCCCCTGCCAGGAGCGTGGAGCTGGCAAGGCCGAGATCGCCGCCAGCCGCGACCGCCAGGTCCCTCTCCGCCGAGAGCGCCGACCTGCCGAAAACGATGGCGCTTCCCGCATCGACCGAGACCGCCCCTGCGGCCGCGGTGAGGCCGGTCGCGGCGATGGCGCCGCCGGCCGCATTCAGCGAGAGGTGCGTCGCGGCGAGCAGCACCGCGCCGGACAGCGCTAGATCCCCCGCACTGGTGGAGAGGCCGAGGCTGCCATTCGTCGCCGTCAGGCGCGGCGCATCGCCGCCATCGGCCGCAACCGCGATGCCGCCTGCCGCCTGCGCCGTGATGCCCGCCCCGGTCAGGCTGCCGCGCCGCTGGTCGATGCGCCCGGCGTTCACCGTCAGCGCCTTGCCTGCCGTGAGGCTGCTGCCGTCGAGCGAGAGCCTCCCCGCCACGACGATGTCGAGGTCAGCACCCTGCGCCGTCACCGTAGAGCCGGTGGCGCCGAAGCTGCCCTGCGCGGAGATGCTCTGGCCCAGCCCCGCGGTGACGCTCGAGCCGGCGATGTCGATCAGGCGTCCGGCCATCATCGCCACCGCCCCCGATGCGGCCCCCGTGACGGCGTCGAGGCCGAGGCTCCCGCCCGTCGCCGCCATCGACAGCCCGCCGCCGGCCGCCAGGCCCGCCCGCAGCAGCGTGACATCGCCCGTTCCGGCGATCGCCGCGATGTCGCCGCCCGCCTGTACCGCGACATCGGTCAAGTTGAGCGCGGTCGCCGCCCGCAGGGCCGCCGCGCCGCCCGCCGTCACGCTCGACCGGCCGATGCCAATCGCCCCAGCGGACGCCTCCAGGCCCAGCTCGGCCGCGGCATTGAGCACCGTCCCGGCGATGCGGATGTCGCCCGCGCCGGTCGTCAGGGTCAGCGCCCCGGCCGTTGCGGCCAGGACCGGCGACGCCCCGCCGTCATCGACAAGCGTGATCCCCCGCCCGGCCCGCAGGGCGAGCGTCGCGCCGCCCAGGCTGCCGCGCCGCTGGCTGATCGCCCCGTCGAGCGCGGTCAGGGTCAGGCCGCCGCCCGCCGCGACCGTGCTGCCGTCCATGCCGAGATCGCCATGGCTGGCGCCGATGGCGAGGGTGCCGGCCGCCGTCAGGCTGCTGCCGGTGACGCCGACCGCCCCGCCTTGCCCGGAGACGCCTGCCGAGATTGTCAGCGCGCCGCCCGCCCTGACCGTCGAGCCCAGGATCTCCAAGCCGGTCCCGCCCGTCGCCAGCGTGATCCCGCCCCCTGCCGTCAGCGTCGCCCCCGTCAGCAGGACCGGCCCGACCGCCGTGCCGAGGGCGATGTCCGTCCCAGCCGCGATGCTGCCGCTGACGCTGATCCGTCCAAAGGGCGCCGCGCCGGGGCCCGCGCCCTGCCCGGTGGCGAGCTCCAGCGCCCCGGCCGCCGCGATGCTCCCGGTCACCGCAAGGCTGCCGGACTCCGCGGCGACGAGTCGGAGGGAGCCTGCCGCCGTCACCGGCCCGGCGACGGCATAGCCGGTGCCGCGGACCAGGCTGGTCGCCGCCGCGCCGCCAATGCTGGCCGCGGCCAGCGTGCCGAACCGGTTCGCCTCGCCGAGCGTCACCGCCCCGCCCGAGGCCAGCGTGAGCGTGCCTGCGCGGATCACCGCGCCGGCGTCCTGGGTGATGGTGCCGCCCGCGACCAGGGCGAGCCTCCCCGTCGCCGTCACGCCGCCCGGCGCATCGACGCCGCCGATGGCCGCCACCGCATTGGCCAGGCGCAGGTCGCCGGCCTGGCGGATGGCGACGTCGGTACCGCTCACCGCATTCACCAGGAAGCTGTTGCCGGCATGGTCGAGCCTCGCCTCGCCCGCCGCGGCCGCCCGCAGCGCCGGCACGGTGATGGCGCCGCCGCTGCCCTGGATCGACCCGGCCGAGAGCAGTTCGAGCGCCTGCACCCGCGCCACGGCGCCCTGCAGGCCAACCGGGCCGCCGAGGGTGATCGCCCCGGCCGTCGGCAGCGCCAGCCCCGCCGCGCCGCCGATCCGCAGCAATGTCGCCGCCCCGGCATCGAGCGGCAGGCCGCCGCCGATCAGCGCCAGCTCCCCGCCGTCGAGGCCGAACGCATCCGCCCCGCCGCCGCCGAGCGCGACCGCCCGCCCCTGCGTCTCCGGCAGGATCTCGATCGTGCCGGAGGGCGCACGTACCGCCCCGGCGATGGCGAAGTCGTCGCCGCGCAGCGTGACGGTCTTCCCGTCCCCGACTCGGATGCCATCCGCGCCCTGGCCGGCATCCCCGGCGACGGCACTCCCCGCCGCGACGGCCATCGTCCCGCCGAAGCCGTTGCGCAGCACGAAATTCCCCGGCGTCACCACCCCCGCCAGCCCGCCGATCCGGTTCGCGCCGGTGCCCGGGTCGAGCAGGATGTCGCCGCCCGCCGTCGCCGCCAGCCCGAGCGCCGCCAGCCGCGTCCCGGCCTGCTGGGCGATGCCGCCCCGTGCCTGAAGCTCGAGCCGCCCGACCTTCGCATCCGCCCCCGTCGCCGGATCGACGAGGTCGACCCGGCCGGCGATGCCGATGGCACCGAAGTCGCTTCGCCCGTCCGGCGTGTCCAGCCGCCCGAGGCGCAGCCGCGCCGCCGCATTGGCTGGCAGCAGGTCGAGCTCCGCGCTGTCGAGGGTGACGGCATTGACGGCGCTGGCCCCGCTCGGTCCGCCGAGCACAAGGGCGACGCTGCCGTCCCGCGTATAGGGCGAGAGGCTGACCGTCCCGCCCGGCGCCTGCAGCGCCGCCGTCAGCGCGAAATCCTCGGCGAAGAGCCGAAGCTCCCGCCCGGCGCCGGCGCTCACCGCCTTGCTGATCCCGAGCCGCGCCGCCGTGCTCGCCAGCGCGAAGTCACCGCCGGCAGTGAAACCGGCGACCTCGTCGATGGCATTGCCCATCCCCGTAGCCGCCAGCCTCGCCGGCAGCGCCACGCCGTTGAGCAGCGCGACGTTGCCGTCGGCGCTGCCGCTCAGTACTGGCGTTACGATCCGCCCGCCGCTGGCCTGCGTCACGTTACCCCCAGCCGTCAGGCTGAGCGAGTTCCTGGCCGAAAGCAGCCCGCCATCCTGCACGATGTCACCGGCGCCTGCTCTCACCGTCACCGTCGTCACGCCGTTGACGTCGCTCCCGGTCAACCTCACCGCGCCCGCCTGTGCCTCGATGCTCATGGCGCCGCTTGCCTTCAGCATCGCTCCGGTCGCGGCGATGTTGCCGGACGCGGCTATCAAAGTGAGAAGCGAGGAGGCGGTGGTGATGCTGCCGCTCCCGACGAGGATGCCGTTCAGGGGGGCGCCGCTGCCGGCCGACAGGGTAATCTCCGTGCCGCTCACTCTGCTGTCCTGCACCACCTGCGCCTGCCCAGCGAGCACCACGCTGCCGCCGGTGATGCGGGCCCCGGCCGCATTGGTGACGATGGTGCCCGGCGCGCTTGCCTCCAGCCTGATCGCCCCCGCCGCCCCGCCGCCATCGCTTGAGTCGATGATCGACCTGTTGAGCACGGAGCCACCCGTCGAGACGAGAGCGATGGCACGCCCGGCGCTGGTCAGCCTGCCATCGTTGGTGATGCCGCCCCCTGCGCTCAGCCGCAGCTCCGCCGTTGCATCCGAGAGCGTCCCGCTGCCTGCGGCGATGCTGACGGCGCCGATGGCGATGTCGCCGCCGGTCGAGACCACCCGCACGCTGCGCCCGCCGGTGATGGCGCCATCGATGCTGCTGCTGCCGGCGCCGGTGAGGACGGCGTCGCGCCCCGCGCTGACGCTGCCGCCACTGTTGACACCGAGGATGAGGTCCGCCGAGAGCAGCGCATCGCGTCCTGCGGTCACGTCGGTGGCAACGCTGTAGCTGCCGCTGCTGGTGATCTTCACGTCGCGCGCCGCGCGGATGCCGATGCCGTCGAGCACCGGCGCGCCGGCCGCGATGGTGACGTCCCGCCCGCCCGCCGCGCCTGTATCGAGCAGGCCGTGGATGCTCGCGCCGGCCCCGGCGCTGATGGCGACGTCGCCGCCCTCGGCCCCCGCCACCGCCCGCACCGTCGAGCCCCGAGTGAGGTCGAATCCGCCGGCGCCGCCATCGAGCGTGACGCTGCCCCCCGCCGCCTGCACCAACACGGGCCTCGCCGGGCTCTCGCCGATGACGAGGCCTTCGCCGCGCAGCGTCACGGAGTCTGCCGTCACCGTGCCGCGCACGGTCAGCCCGAGCGCGCTGAGGATCCTGATGTCGCCCGCCGCCGTGCCGATGGCGCTGCCCACCCGCCCGGCCGCGACGCCGAGCGCGCCGATCCTGTTCACCGCCGCCCCGCTGATGGCGGCATCGAGCACGAAGCCCGCCTGCGCGGCGCCGGTGAGCGCGGCGACGGTCAGCACGCCGCCCGTCTGCGACACGTCATGCGCCCTGAGGTCGAGCACCGCATTGCTGCCCGCCACCGTCACGTCGCCGGCGACGACGAGGCTGCCTGCCGTAGGGGTGCCGCCATCCGAGCCGATGCGCAGCGTGCCGTTGCCTCCCGGCTGCAGGAAGGGGAAGGCCGCCGTCGTCAGCGAGAGGCGCGCGGGATCATCCGCACCACCCAGGACTACCCTCCGGCCCGCCGTCAGCGGCAGCAGGTTGATGGCCCCGAGGCTGTCGCCGCTCGCGCCGATGACGGCGCCGACCGCCATCCGGTCGGCCTGCAGGGTGACCGTGTCGCTGGCGCGGATGGGCTGCGCCACCGCCAGCGTGCCGCCGGCGACGACGCGGACGCCGTTGGCGGTGATGCCGCTCACGCCCTGCACCGTGCCGATGGTGAAGGTGACGTCCGGCGCTGTCCCCGAAGAACCGGCTTCGACCGCCCCGCTCGCCGCCGCGGCGAAACGGCCGATGGCGTTGCCATCCTGCAGCAGCCGGACCGAGCCGGTCCTCGCGCCGTCCGCCCCCCTGGCCGCGATCCCGCTCGCCCGGATCGGCCCGGCCGTTTGCTCGATCGCCGCATCGGACCGCAGCAGCACATCCCCCGCCGCCGTCACATTGGCGGCGAGGCCGAGGCCGAGCCTGCCCGTCAGCTGCGAGCCGTCTGTGCCGGCATCGGTCAGGGTGAGCGCCTGGGCGACGGCAAGCCTGCCGCTGCTCCCTGCCACCAGCCGCCCCGCCTCGATGCCGGCCACGCCCTGCACGCGGCCGATGGTGAAGGTTCCGCCCGCACCGCCCGCGGTGGAGGAGACGCCCACCAGCCCGGTTGCCCGTGCCGCGAAGCTGCCGACATCATTGCCCGCCGCCAGCAGCTGCACGGAGGCAGCCGTCGCCGCATCCGCGCCCGCCGCCAGCACCCCGCCCGCGCTGATCCGGCCGCCGCCCTGGCCAATCGCGCCGTCGCTGCGCAGCACGAGGTCGCCGCTCAGCGTGACGTTGCCGAACAGCGTCAGCCCGGCCGCTGCCGTGAGCGTCGCCGCCCGTGCATCGAGCGGCCCGCCCAGCGTGAGCCCGCCGAGGCTCGCGCTGGCGATGCTCACGACGCCCTCCGTCGCGCTGACTCGCCCCAGGGCATCGATCGCATTGCCGGCCCGCATCAGCGTCACATCGCCGCCGCTTGCCACCGCCGCCAGTGTGGCGACGTCGAGGGCGGCGCTCTGCCCGATGCTGCGGCCCTGCAGGTCGAGCGTTCCTGCCAGCCCCTGGTTGAACCCGCCCCGCAGCCCGACCGCCCCACCGATGCTGACGCTGCCGGCGACCGGCTTTTCGATGTCATTGCCGCCGATGCGCAGCGTGCCCGCCGCCCCGGCTCGCAGCCACTGAAGCTGCGTCGCGTCCACCGACAGCGCCGCCGGATCGCCCGCGCCGAGCAGGACGGGCCGGCCGTCCGTCCGCGGCACCAGGTTGATCGCGCCAAGGCTGCCGCTCGCCGCCCGGAGCTCCGCCCCGAGGGCGAGGTCATCCGCTCGCAGGGTGATGCTGTGCCCCGTCCCCGCCACGAGCGCCGCCTCGGTCCGTATGGCCTGGGCATTGGCGATGGTGACATCGCCGCCCGCCACCAGCCCGAGCATCGGGTCGTCGCGGCGGCCGGTGATCCGGCCGATCCTGTTCTGCCCCACGAGGCTGATCGAGCCGCTCGTCGACGTCGCCGACAGCATGCCGACCGTCAGCACCGCCATTTCGGCCTGGCTGATGCCGCCCGCCGCGATCAGCTCCAGCACCGGCACCTTGGCCAGGGTCAGGTTGCCGTTCAGCGCCAACGCCCCGGTGCCGCTCGCCGCGAGGATCAGCCGCCCAGCCGTCACTTGGTCGAGCGTCGCCTGCTCCAGCGCCCCGGTGCCGATGGTGAGCGCGCGGCTGACGCTGAAGGGCGTGATCCGCACCAGCCCTTCGGCGCCCGCATTGACCGGCGCCGTGGCGGAGAGCGCGTTCGCCGCAAGGGTGATGCTGTTGTCCGCGCTCGGCCCGGCGAAGCCGACCGGCTCGCCGATGGTGAGCGTCGGCGCAGCCAGCGCGATGCTTGCACCCGCCGCCGCCGTGATGCCGCCCGCCAGCACCGTCATCGACGTGCCGGATGTCACGCCGACGTCGCCGCCCGAGGCGGCGCTGACGCCTGCGATCCGGTTGCCCGTCGCGCCGAGTGCGATGCCCCCCAACCCCGCCGTTGCCGTGACGCTCGCCGCCGTGAGCGCGCCGCTGGACTGGGCGATCCCGCCCGCGGCGGCCGCCAGCGTCACCGCGGCATCCGTCCCGCCCACCGTGCCGGTGAGGCCGAGCCCCGCAGCATCCGCCAGGCTGACGGCCTTGCCCGTCCCCGTCACCTCCGCCCGCGCCACGCCGAGCGGCGCGCCGGTCGCCGTCACCGCGATGTCGCCGTTGGAGAATGCGTCCAGCGTGCCGATGGCATTCGCCCGGCCGAGCGTCACCGCCCCGGCCGCGGATGTCCCATCCTCGCCGCGGATCGTCAGCGCCGAGGTCGTCACCACCCCCGCGGACTGGCTGGTCGCTCCACCGATCCGCAGCGTGACGGCGGCATTGCCCGCCCCGCCCAGATCGCCCTGCAGGCTGAGCGTGCCCGATCCCCGCAGCGTCACCGCATTGCCGAGGCCCTCGGCCAGGATCAGGCCGGTGGTGCCGTTGTTGAGCAGCAGGTCGTTGGTGACGCGCGCGTCCAGCCTTTCGACGGCATTCGCCTGGCCGAGCGCGGCGCTCGCCGCGCGGGTTGTCCCGCCCGTCGCGCCACGGATGGTGAGCGTCGCCGCCGTCACGGCGCCGGTCGTCTGGGTGATCGCCCCCCCGACATGCAACGCGACCGCGGCATTCCCCTGCCCGACCGGCCCATCCAGTTGCAGCGCCTTGGTGGTCGTCAGCGTCACCGTGCCGCCGACCGCCCTTGTCACCGCGAGATCGGCGGTGCCGTTGTCGAGGCTGAGCGCGCCCGCAGTCTTCGCATCCAGCCTTGCGACCGAATTCGTCCGGCCGAGCGCCAGGCTCGCCGCGCCGGTCCCGTCCCCCCCCGTCGCATCCCGCACGGTGAGCCGATCCGCCGCCACCAGGCCGGCCGACTGGGTGATCGCCTTGGTGACGTTGAGCGCGACCGTGCCATCCGCCTGCCCGACCGTGCCCTGCAGGTCGAGCGCCTGCCTGGTCGTCAGAGTGACCGCACTGCCGACCGCCCGCGTCACCGCCAGGTCGGAATTGCCGTTGCTGAAGCTGAGCGCACCGGTTGCCCTGGCCTCCAGCTGGACCACGTCGTTGTCCTGGCCGAGCGCGATGCTGGTCGCCGCGCTGCCGGCCGTCCCGGTGCCACCGCGGATGGTGAGCGAAGCCGCCTCGATCGTGCCACTGGTCTGGGTCACGGCACCGGTCACGTTGAGCGCGACGGCCGCGCCCGAGCCGCCGACGCCGCCCTCCAGGGCGAGGCTGCCTTTCGTCGTCAACGTCACCGTTGCGCCGGAGGCCTCCGTCACGGCCAGGGTGTTCGCGCCGTTGTCGATCAACAGCCCGTTCGTCACCCGCGCATCCAGCCCGCCGACCGCATTCTCCTGCCCGAGCGAGGCGCTGCCCGCCCTCGACGCCCCGGCACCGGCGCCGCGGATGGTCAGCGTCGTCGCGCTCACCGCCCCGCCCGCCTGGGTGATCGCCCCGCCGACATTGAGGTCGACCGTCCCATCCGCCCTACCGACCGCGCCATTCAGGGTCAGTGCGCCGGCTGTCCTCAGCGTCACCGCACTGCCGGACGCCCGGGTCACCGCCAGGGCGCTGCCGTTCTCGAAACTCAACGCACCCTTTGCCGAGGCGTCGAGCGTGGCGACGGCATTCGTCCGGCTGAGGTCGATCTTGCCGCCGGTGGAGGTGACGGCGAGGCTCGTCGCCGTGATCGTGCTGCCCGCCTTCTGGGTGATGTCGCCCCCGGCGGCGAGGGAGATCACCGGCGCCGTCGCCAGGCTGGTGCCGACGGTCAGCGCGCCGCCTGCGGAGATGTCCAGCCGGCCCGCCGTCACCCGGTTGAGCGTCGCGGTGCTGATCGAGAGCGCATCCGACGCTGGCCCGCCGATTCCGATGTCCCTGCCGGCCCTACGGGTTGCGATGGAGACAAGCCCGTTGCTGCCGGCATTGATCGCCGCCGTCGCGCCCAGCGTGTCGGCGGTGAGGTTGATGCGGTTGGCGAGGCTGCCCGGGGCGAAGCCGAGGGCGCCATCGATGTCGAGGTCGGGGGCGCTGAGCCCGATGGTCGAGCCATCCCCCGCGGTGATGCCGCCGGCCAGAACCGACATTGCCCGTGCCGAGGTCACGACCACGCCATTGCCCGCGCCGCCCGCCGTGGCGGCCAGCCTGCCGATCTCGTTGCCAGTCTGGCTCAGGTCGATGCCGCCGCCGGCCGACGTCACGCTGAGCGACCTGGCGGCGATGGCACTGCCCGGCGACTGGCCGACGCCATCGGGCGTGGCCAGGTTCACCGTGGCGCCGGTGGCGTCGAGGGCGGCGGTGCTGGTGCTGCCGACCGCCCCCTCGAGCGTGAGCCTGCCGCCGCCGCTCAAGGTGACTGTCGCATTGGGGCCGCTCGTCGTGGCCCGGGCGACAGCCAGCACTGCCGCGCCGTTGGTGAAGCCGAGATCGCCGGCCGACTGCGCATCGAGCGACTGCACCGCGTTGCTGCCCGTCAGCGCCACCGAGGCCGCGCCGGCATTGTTGGCCCCGGCGACCGTCAGCGTGGCCGCGGCGATGGTGGTGCCAGCCGTCTGGCTGATCGCGCCATCGACGTTGAGGGCGACCGCGACGCCGGCGCCGCCGACATTGCCCGCGACGCTGAGGTTGCCGGTCGTCCTCAGCGTGACGCTGCTGCCCGTGGCGGCCAGGACGGCAAGGTTGGGGCTGGTGTTGTTGAATGTGAGCACGCCGCTGACGAGCGCATCCAGCGTGCGGACGGAGTTGGCGGCCTCGAGCATGGCGCTTCCGGCCGCGGTGGTGGTGCCGGCGAAACCGCGGATCACCAGCTTGTCGGCAGTGATCGTGCCTGTCGCGCTCTGCGTAATGGCGTCGGCGAAGAGATTCAGGGTCGAATTGCTGAGGGCCAGTGCCGCATTGATGGCGATGTTCTGCTTCGCCTCGAGCTGCACAGTCACGCCGGCGCCGTCGAGTGCGCTGAGGCTGGCTGCGGTAACGAAGGTGATACCGCCCGGCCCGGTGTTGGCAGTGACCGTAGTACCCGGAGCGGCCACCGTGGCATCGCCTTCGCCCAACGTGCCCGGCAGCGCTGTCACCACCGAGATGCTGTCCGGGTCGAGCAGCAGCGTGCCGGAGCGCCCGCGCGGCGCCGCCAGGTCGACCTGCGCCTGCAGTTGCAACGCGCCCTGCCCCGACAGCTCGACCAGCCCGCCATCGCCGCCCTCGGTCCCGCCGCGGGCGGAGAAGCTGCCGCGCGCCACGGTCGCGGTCGTCGAGTTGACGGCGATGGTCCCGCCTTGGCCCTGCCGCCGCGCATCGGCCCGCAACCGTGCCCCCGCCTCCACCGTGGTGCGCGCGCTCATCGCCTGGTTGCGCCCGACGCCGCTGGTGCCGACCAGCACCGTGCCGCCGCCCGCCCCGCCAGAGGCATCGATGCGCGCCGTCCCCGCCACGGTCGTCGCCGTGCTGCCGCGCATCTCGACCCGTCCGCCCTGCGACGCGGCCCCGCCGCGCGCCGTCACCTGCCCCTCGACCCGGACGCCACCGCCCTCGGCCCGCAGCGCCACTTGGCCGGCGCGCCCCGCCGCGGCATCGGCGCTGACGCGGCCGGTATTGCGCACCAGGTCCTCGACGAGGCCCGAGGCGGCATGCGCCGTGATCAGCACCGCGCCGCCCTGCGCCTCGATGACGCCGCTGTTGGTGACGAGCGCCGTCGCGCCGCCCTCCGCCTTCCGCACCGCCTGCGTCACGTCGATGGAGAGCAGCCCGTCGCCCGCGAGGTCGAGGCTGTAGGTCTCCGCCCCGGCCAGCGCCACGCGCCCGAGCCGCGCCCGGATCGTCCCGCTATTGCCGACCCGCGGGCCCACCAGCGCGGCGAGCCCGCGGTCGGCGACGGTGATGCTGCCATGGTTCTCGACCCTGGCGCCGGGCTTCGGCGCGCCGTCGAAGACCATCCGGCCGGCCATGAAGTTCTCGTTGGTGACGTTGGCCGCGCTGGCGATCAGGCTGCCGACATTCACCTGCGCCCCCTGCGCGAAGACCATGCCGGACTGGTTGACGATGGCGACGCCGCCATTCGCCGTGATCCGCCCGGCGATCACCGAGGGGTCCGGCCCGGTGACGCGGTTCAGCGTCCAGGAGGTGGCGCTCGGCTGCTGGAAGTTCACGCTGGCATTGGCGCCGACACTGAAGCCCTGCCAGTTGATCGCCGCCCGGTCGCTGCCCTGGCGCACCTGCATCGCCGCGCCGGATTGCGAGATCGCGGCCTGCCCCGCCACCACCTGCCCGCCCGTCGGCAGCGCGTTGGGCGCCACGCCCCCCTGGGCCAGCGCGGCCGTGGCCGCCGGCAGCAGCGCCGTCGTCCCGAGCAGCCAGGCCCGCAGCATCACGGGGCAGGTCCATGCAGAAGCGGCCATCGGCCCGGTCTCCCAAAACCCGGCCGCGGGCCGGGGCGGCCAAGGTTCAGAACTTCACCAGCGTGCGGAACAGCACCACCGTCTCGTGCAGCGAATCCGCCGCCGCGCCGTCCGGGCGCCGGACGACGCGATAGGCGCCCTCGAGGTCGAACTGCACCGTGTCGTTGACCACCATGCGCACGCCGCCGCCCCAGGAGGAGAGGCGCCGGTTCGCGTCGTTCGGCCGGTTCTCGGCGGTGCGGCCGATGTCGCGGAAGGCGTAGAACTGCGCCGCCACGCGCCCCGGCCCGAACTCGCTGTTGGGCAGGTCGAAGGCGAGGTCGTACTGCGCCTCGAGCGCCAGGCCCCAGGCCCGGTCGCCGGTCACCTGGCCGGAGTAGTAGCCGCGCCCAAGCCGGTTGCCGCCGAGATAGAATTTCTCCGCCTGCGGCAGGATGTCGCCCGTCCACTGCCCGGCGAAGAGCCCTTGCAGGCTGAACATCCGCCCCTCGCCCGGCGACCAGACCGGCTGGGTGCGCTGCACCTCGCCGCTGATCTTGGTGTAGCCGAAATCCTCCGCCCCGCTCCGCCCGGAGAGCGGGTAGCCGTTGCGCGTCGCGCCCAGCGCGGCGACGCCCTGGCTGACCCGGAAGCTCGCAAGGTTCGTCGCCGCCGGCAGGTAGGGGATCCAACTGTCGAGCAGCTGCCCGTCGAAGCCGCCGCGCCAGCTGCGGATGGCATCCCGGCTCGCCCGATTGCGGCCGCTGGTGCCGGTCTCGACCAGGCCGTCGAAGACGTCGAAGCTGCTGACGGCGTAGAGATTGGCCGGCCGGCTGCGGATGATGGGATAGCTGGCGGAGATGCCGCCCACCTGCGTCTCGCCGTAATAGCCGATGGCGCGGAGGCTGCCCGAGGGCCGCGTCTGCCCGGTGCCCGCATAGAGCCTGACGCGCAGGCCGGAGCCGCCGACGAAGGCCTCGACCGAGCCTTGCGCGAACCACTGCGTGCTGTCCTGCGCGCCAAAGAGCGAGAACTCCGTGCGCTCGCCGAATTCGGTGAAGGAGTTCAGCCCGCCGACCAGCAGCCCCTGCCAGGGCCCGACCAGCTTGTAGCCGCGGTTGTCGACATTGAGGTAGCCGCTGTACCAGCGGCGCTCGACCTGGGCGATGAGCTGGAGCGCTCCCGCCTCGGTCGGCAGCGGCCGCAGCGTGCCGCGCACCGTCACGCCGGGGATGTCCTGCGCCAGCAAGAGCGCCCGCTCGATCGCCGCCGCCGTCACCGGCCGCTGGCCGACCAAGCGGTTGAGGAAGCGCAGCACCTGCGTCCCCGCCGGGCCGATGTCGCCCTCGAGCTTGACCTCGGCGACGAAGCCCTCGGTGACGGCGAATTCGAGGTCGGCGGCGTTGCCGCGCCGGCTGAGGCCGGCATTGATGGTGGCGAAGGGATAGCCCGCGTCGCGATAGGCGCGGAGGATGGCCAGCCGCGCCTCCTCCACCCGCGCCAGCGGGATGGTGGTCTCGGCCAGCCCGGCGATGGCCGGTGCCAGCTCCGCCGGCGTCAGCGCCTCGGCGCCGCGGATGGTGACGGCGCCGATCGGCACCTCGGCCGCGGCGCCCGGCCCGGTCTGCGCCTGCACCGGCGGTCCCTCGATGCTGGGCGCCAACCGCACCGGCGGCGCCGGCGCGTTCAGCTCCACCGGGTTGCGGAGCGCGGGCTCCAGCGGCACGCGCGGCGGCACCGGCTGGGCGAGGGCGCCGGCGGCCAGGATCGCAACAGCCGCCGTCCCGAGGGCCAACCGCAACAGAGTCATCGACGCCGCATTCCCCGCGCTCGCGGCTAGTTTAACCAATCCTTGCATATTTGATAAGATGACGATGGAACCGTTGCCGAATCTTTTGACAAAGTCCGACGCGATGCCAGTCCGGCGGGAAACGTCTCCCTTTTGCAGCAGCCGGGCGGCCGCGCCGCCGCCGCATCGCCCCGATTAACCCCTGGCCGCCCAGGGCCCGGTTCGGGCATCCTCCGCGCTTCCCGCAACAAGGATCGTTCCATCGCATGGCCGGATGGCTGGATGACCGCGACCTGCCCATCGAGACCGGCTTCGAGGGCGACCCGGCCCCAGGGCTCGAGGGCCAGCCCCGCATGGACCTCGCCCCGGTGGAGGCTCAGTTCCCCAACCTGCTCGACCAGGCCGTCGGCGGCCCCATCGTGCTCACCCGCAACGGCACCGAGGCCTTCGTCCTCCTGCCGCTCGACGTCTACCGCCGCCTCTGGGCCGCCGCCCCGCGCCCGCCGGTGATCGAGCCGGACCCCCCGCCGCGGCGGCGCCGCCGCTGATCCGCGGGCCGGACGCCCTGCCTCTTGACGCCCCGGCCGGGGAGGCGCCAACAGCCCCGCCATGGCCCCGCCCCTTCTGCTGCTCCAGGACATCCACTACGCGATGGGGACGACGCCCTTGCTCGCCGGCGCGACCCTCTCGGTCGAGCCCGGGGAGCGGCTGGCGCTCGTCGGCCGCAACGGCTCGGGCAAGTCGACCCTGTTGCGCATCGCCGCCGGCACGCTGGAGCCGGAGCGCGGCACCCGCTTCCTCCAGCCCGGCGCCACCCTCCGCAGCCTGCCGCAGGAGCCGGATTTCGGCGCGGCGCCCTCCGCCCTCGCCTATGTCGAGGCCGGGCTCGGCCCGAATGACGACCCGTACCGCGCCCGCTGGCTGCTGAACGAGCTCGGCCTCAGCGGCGAGGAGGCGCCCGCCCGCCTCTCCGGCGGCGAGGCGCGGCGCTGCGCCCTGGCCCGGGCGCTCGCCCCCTCGCCCGACATCCTGCTGCTCGACGAGCCGACCAACCATCTGGACCTGCCGGCCATCGCCTGGCTCGAGCAGGAGCTTGCCGGCTTCCGCGGCGCCCTCGTCCTTATCAGCCACGACCGGCGCTTCCTCACCGCCCTCTCCCGCGCCATGGTCTGGCTCGACCGCGGCACGACGCGCCGTCTGGAGCAGGGCTTCGCCGGCTTCGAGGCCTGGCGCGACCAGGTGCTGGAGGAGGAGGAGGCCGCCCGCCACAAGCTCGACCGCCAGATCCTGCGGGAGGAACACTGGATGCGCTACGGCGTCACCGCCCGGCGCAAGCGCAACCTGCGCCGCGTCGGCGAGCTGGCCGACCTCCGCCAGCGCCGGCGCGAGGCGCTGCGCGCGACCGGCACCGTCCGCATGGCCGCCAGCGAGGCCGATGGCTCCGGCACCCTCGTCATCCAGCTCGACCGGGTGACGAAGGCCTATGGCGACGCCCCGCCCGTGGTGCGCGACGTCTCGACCCGCGTGCTGCGCCGCGACCGCATCGGCCTCATCGGCCCGAACGGCGCCGGCAAGACCACGCTGCTGAACCTGATGACCGGCGCCCTCGCCCCCGATGCCGGCACCGTCCGCCTTGGCACGGGCATCGAGATGGTCAGCCTCGACCAGCGCCGCGACAGCCTCGACCCGGGCGTCAGCCTCGCCGAGGCGCTGACCGGCGACCGCTCGGACATCGTCCATGTCGGGGGTGTGGCGCGGCACGTCGTCGGCTACATGAAGGACTTCCTCTTCGTCCCTGACCAGGCGCGCACCGCGGTCGGCGTGCTCTCGGGCGGCGAGCGCGGCCGGCTGATGCTGGCCCGCGCCTTCGCCCGCCCCTCCAACCTGATGGTGCTCGACGAGCCGACCAACGACCTCGACCTCGAGACCCTCGACTTACTGGAGGAGCTGCTGGCCGATTACGGCGGCACGCTGCTGGTGGTCAGCCACGACCGCGACTTCCTCGACCGCGTCTGCACCAGCGTGATCGTGGCGGAGGGCGAGGGGCGCTGGCAGGAATATGCCGGCGGCTATGCCGACATGCTCGCCCAGCGCGGCCGCGGGGTGGAGGCGAAGGCGGCCGCACCGGCGCCCAAGGCCCCGCCGCGGCCCGCGCGCCCCGCCGCGCCGGCCGCGGCCCCGCGCCGCCGGCTGAGCTTCAACCAGCAGCACGCCCTCGAGACGCTGCCCGGCCGGATGGAGGCGCTGCAGGCCGAGATCGGCACGATCCGCACCGCCCTCGCCGCCCCCGACCTCTATGCCCGGGACCGCGCCCGCTTCGACCGCTTCACCGCCGCCCTCGCCGCGAAGGAGGCCGCGCTCGCCGCCGCCGAGGAGGAATGGCTGGAGCTCGAACTCCTGCGCGAGGAGATCGAGGGCGGCTGAACCCCGGTGCCGCTTGCGCCGTTTAGTCCGTGGAACGGAGCGAAAGGACGGCAAGGTGGCCCTGTTGACGCGGGAGGACTGGCGCCGCCACTCCTGGTTCGCCTGGGCCTGCCTCCTGGCGCTCGCCGCCACCGCCGCCTGGTTCTGGTCGATCGACCGCCGCTCCGCCGCCATGGGCACGCTGGCGGCGCTCGGCGGCTGCCTCGGCCTCATCCTGCCGCCGCGCGAACGGATGGCGGTCCTGCCTGCCCCGATCCGCGCCCTGCCCCGTAGCCTCGACGCCGCGCCGGTGCTGGCGACGCTCCTGGTCAGCCCCGGCTTCGGCCTCAACTGGTTCTACGGCGCCAACCCCTATGACGAGGTAGTGCACCTGCTGAACGGCGTCCTGGCCGGCGCCGTCTTCGTCGCGCTCCGCGAGTGGCGCGGCCCGCAGGAGAGCACCTGGCGGCTGATCGGCGAGACCCTTCTCTTCGGCCTTCTCCTCGGCTCCGCCTGGGAGGTCTTCGAGGCGCTGACCAGGCTCATCGGCGACTGGACCGACACCTGGACCGACGTGCTGCTGACCACCTCCGGCGCCGGCCTCGCCGCCGCCTTCTCGCGCATCGGCCTTCCGGCCCGGGCCTCGAGTCCTGCCGAATAGATGCTGGTCGCCACCTACAACATCCATCGGGGCCGGGACGCCGCCGGCCTCCGGGACAGCCGCTCGCTCGTCGAGGGCGTCATCGGCGAGATCGCCCCGGACCTGATCGCGCTGCAGGAGGCGCAGCATTACCTCCGACGCGGCGCGCGCATGCTCGACCTCGCGGCGCTGGAGCACCGCCTCGGCCTCCAGCCCCTGCCGATCGCGGAGCGGCCGGGCCATCCCGGCTGGCGCAGCAACGTGGTCCTCCTCCGCCGCGGCATCCGGGTGCTGGCGCCGCCCCAGGCGCTCCGCCTCGGTGGGCTGGAGCCGCGCGGGGCGGTGCTGGCGGAGCTCGATTACGGCGCGGGCCCCTTCCGCCTCATCGCCACCCATCTGAGCCTCGGCGCCGAGCGGCGCCGCCTCCAGGCCCGCGCCCTGCTGGAGGCGATCGCGGCCGGGCCGCCCCTGCCGACGCTGCTGATGGGCGACCTCAACGAGTGGCACACCGCCCATTCGGCGCTTGCCGTCCTCGGCCCGCTCTTCGGCACGCCGCCGCGGGCGCCCACCTTCCCGGCCTTCCACCCGGTCGTCTCCCTCGACCGGATCATGGCCTGCCCGCCGGGCCTGGTCGCGGCGGTCCAGGTGCATGACACGCCGTTGGCCCGCCGCGCCTCGGACCACCTGCCGCTGAAGGCGGTCCTCAGCCCAGCCGCCAGCGCCCCCGCTCCACCGTCGCAAAGAAGCCCGCCAGCGCCGCGTTGAAGGCGGCCGGCTCCTCGAGGTTGATCGCATGGCCGGTGCGCGGGCACATCCAGAGCCCCGCATTCGGCAGCACCGCCTTGAGGAAGATGTTGGTCTCGATGCAGGGCCAGTCCTCGTCGCCCACGACGAGCAGCGTCGGCACCTCCATGCGCCGGAGGTCGTCCTCCCAGTCGAGGATCGAATCGCGCTCGCCCTGGTAATGCTTCATGGTGAGCCCGGTGCCAAGCCCGGAATGCTCGGCGAGGCGGGCCATATAGGCCGCCCAGCCGCGCGGGTCCTTCTTCTTCAGCTGGATGCGGGTCGGCGCATGCCCCGTCTCCTCCGCCATGGCGCCCGGCCAGCCCTCGGCGATCAGCCGGTGGCCCCGCGCCGCGCACTGCGCCCGGAACGCCGCCTGCTCCGCCCGCGGCGAGCCTGAGCCCGCCCCGGCCGGCACCAGCGAGAGCGCCATCTCCGGATGGCGGAGGCCGAAGAGCAGTGCCGCGAAGCCGCCCATCGACAGTCCGACGACATGGGCGCGCGGAATGCCGAGATGCCGCAGCACCGCCGCCGCATCCGCGACGGCATGGTCTTGCCCGTAGAGCTTCGGATCCTGCGGCACGTCGGAGGGCGGGTAGCCCCGCGCCGCATAGGTGATGCAGCGGTACTCGCGGGAGAAGAACCGCACTTGGTCCTCCCAGTCCCGGTGGTCCGCGCCGAACTCGTGGATGAAGAGGATCGGCGTCCCGCGCCCCGCCTCCTCGTACCAGAGCCGCGCGCCTTCGGCCTGCGCATAGGGCATCGGACCTCTCCCTGCTTCCCCGGCCGATCCTGCACCCGCCCGGCACCCCCTCGGCAAGCCCCGCATCGGGTCGGCGGCGGAACTCCGCCCCGTCCGGCCGGTTGCCCCTGCTTCACCAAGGGAGCGACCCGCCATGGCCGACGACAAGCCGCAGCCCACCGAGGTAACCCAGCAGCCCGCCCCCCCGAAGGAGGGGGAGGAGAAGAAGGTCGATACCGGCGCCCAGGAAGCCGCAGCCGCCGAGCGCGAGAAGACGGGCGGCTACCAGTAGCCGCCGCTCAACTCCGCGCCGGCCTTTGCGACACCGCCCGCCGCGCCGGCTTGGCCGGCGGGTTGGCGCGCACCGGCCGCTCCACCCGCACCGGCCGCGGCAGCGGCCGCTGCACCGCGGGCGGCACCGGGGCGGGCGCGGCGACGACCGGCGCCGCGGCGACTGCCGCCGCAGCGATGGCCGCCGCAGCGATCGGCGCCGCCTCCACCGGCGCGGCCGGCCCGGCCGCCGGCACCGCTGCCGGGGCGGCCGGCGCCACGACCCGGGCCGCCGCCGCAGTCTGCGCCGCCGTCTCGGTCCGGCGTCCCGAGCCCAGCCACAGCCCGGCCACGACCGCCAGCGCCGTGACTCCCGCGCCCCCGGCCAGCAGCCAAGGCTTCCGCATGCGCGGCGCCGGCTCGGCCGGCATGACCAGATCCTCGGGCTCCGCCGCCGGCGGCTGCACCGCCGCCACCCGGCGCAGCGGCACCACGGTCCCCTGCCGCAGCGGCTCCACCGGCACCCGCGGCGCCGCCCCGCGATTCGGCACCCCGGCCCAATTGTCCATCCAGGCCCGGTCGACCGGCACGATCAGCCGCGAGACTGTCGACATCCAGGCGCTCCCCCCGGAGACGCTGAGCGGCGGCACCTGGTCGAAGGCGCGGGTGATCTCGGCGACGTCCGGCACCTCGTCGGGGCCGAGGCAGCCATGCAGCACCGGCAGGTAGCCGCCGAAGATGGCGCCGAACCGCGCCTCCTCCAGCCGGGCGCGCAGCACTGCCTCGGCGCCCTCGGTCCGCCCGCCGATATCGAGCAGGGCGACGCCGAGCCCCGGATGCAGCAGCACCAGGTCCACCCGCACCGGCTGGCCCGGCTCGCCGCCGATATCGCATTGCCGCCCGCAGACCCAACCGTCCGGCAGCCGCTCCGGGCTGCCGCCGAAGGCGTGCGAGTAGCGCTCAGGGGTCCGCTGGCCCCTGATCAACAGCTCCGCCGACATTTGAACTTCCCCCAACATCCCCTTGGGATTGATCGCGCTTTTTGCGCCGCATGGGCAGCAGGAATGACGCGCCATCACTCAAAAAGGCGCGAGGTGGCGCCGCCGGTGGCCTAGCCGCCCTTGCGCTCAATGCCAGGTTGAAGGGTAGGGCCGGCGCCTCGCGGGGCGCCGACCGGAGGCTCCAGTCCTGCGCGGCCCGGGCGGGTGCCCGCCCGGGGCCGGCATTCACCCCGAGGCCTTGCGTCCGGCGAGGCCGATGGCGGCCGGAGCCCGGGGTCAGATCCGCATCCAGCTCAGGCAGTTCGCCACCGGGCCGCTTCCCACCAGCAGGGCGCCATGCCGGTAGAGCGACCAGGCACTGCCGCCTTGCCCCAGATCGACGGCCAGCAGCTCGCCCGAGGCATCGGCCCAGACGATGCGCCCCTCGGCCGCGGCCACCGCCGCCACCGCCCCCTCGAGCCCGAGCCCCGGCCGGAACAGCACCATGGCGGTCGTCACGCCGGCCGGCGGCAGGGACGCGACCGGCGCCGCGCCCATCACCGTCAGCGCCAGCATCGCCGCCACCCCCACGCCGCCCGGGCGCCGCGGCCCGACGCCGCCGCCCTTTCGCCGCAGCAGCCAGGCCCCGGCCAGCAGCGGCGGCAGGCCGATGACCGCGAGCCAGCCCAGGTCCCAGGCCAGCGGGTTCGGCACGTCCACCCGGATGCGGTGGATGCCGACAATCCAGTGAAAGCCCACCACGTCGACGAGCTGCCACAGCCCGAAGCCGAGCAGCGCCCAGCCGAGCACCCGCGCGGCCCACATCCCGCCGAGCCCGCCCCGCGCCCGCCACAGCAGCCCGAGGCCGAGCAGCGCGATCGCATAGACGGCGACGTGGAACAGGCCGTCGGCCAGGATCTGCATGCGGATGTCGCGCCAGGCCTCGCCGCCGGCGAGGCTGAGGAAGTGGTGCCATTGCAGCACCTGGTGCAGCAGGATCCCGTCGAAGAAGCCGCCGAGCGCGAAGCCGATGACGCCGGCGGCGAGCGCCGGATGGCCGCGCGGCGGGGCGATGACGGAGGGGTCCGACATGAGGCTGTCTCCCTGGCGACGGGCAATGGGGGCCTCAGGCGGCACGGGCGAGCGCCGGACGCTGCCGTTGCCGGGACCGCTCGGCATGGTCGGCCCGCTGCCAGCCCGTGCTGGCCTCCTTCGTGCCGGGCGATGCGCGCCCCGTCACCAGCCGGTCCGCGACGGCACCCGCGGCGAAGGCGTAGACGGCCTTGTGCAGGATATCGACCACCTGCTCGTCGCGCGGCCAGGTCCAGGGCGGCGCACCGACGCCGGTGACGTTCTCCAGGCTCTGGTCGTTGAGCAGGCGCAGGTTGAGGAACAGGAAGGAGCCGAAGGGCCCGCCGACGCCGCCGCGCGCCATCGCCGCCCGCGCGATGCCGAGCAGGATGCCCTGGCCCCAATGCATCGCCCAGTTGAGCCCGAGCCGCTGCCGGTCCGGCCGCGCCGGCAGGCCGAGCAGGCGCTCCAGCGTATGGGCAGGCACGTAGGAATTCGGCCGGCCGGTGATGCTCTGCTCCAGCTTCTCCCCGAGCGTCATCGCCGCAACCCCGGCAGCGCCCGCAAGAAGCCCGGCGGCGACCACGGACCACGCCCCGCCAGGGACCTCGTTCGATGCATAGGGGGCGAAGCCCCGGCCGCGATAGCCTGCCTGTCCCGACTCAGATCCCATCGGCCTGCCCCTCCGCCACGATGCCCGTGCTGGTCCGGGTAACGTGACGGGGCGCCGCGAGGCTGCACGGCGCGCCGGCGGAATATGCGCGCACTGGCAGGGCGGGACGGGCCGCGAAATTGGCCCGAATGGGGGCAACGCGCGAGGTGGCAGGGGCCTGGCGCGAGCATGTGCCGGCCGCACCGAGGGGCTGCTGACCTTCGAGGTCAATCCAGGAGGACCGGCGTGAACAGCAACCCGAAGGGCCGGCAGGAGCGCCTCGTCGCCCGCGATGCCGGCGGCGCACCGGCCTGCCGCACCTGATGCAAGGCGTTGGCGGCTGAGGGATGCCGGGACCTGATCCTGGTCTGAAGGCTGAGGCCGGCCACGGCCGCGGCTGGCGTCCCCAACGGGAGGGGACGACGCCAATCGGAAAAGCCACACAAGGTCAAAGTGTGGCCTATTTCCTGGCTTTGCTGGGCAAGGGCTGCTACGAAGGAGTGCTACGAAAATGCGTGAGCGCCAATGCCCTCCCGACCCAAGTTTCTACACCTCCGTAAAGGTATCTACTACGTGCGGCGGCCGATCCCGCCCGATGTGCAAATGGCATTCGGGGGGAAGAAGGAGGTCTGGATCAGCCTCAAGACAACCCAGCGGAAGGAGGCCGAAGCCGCTTCCCACGCCGTATTGGCTGGCCTTGAGAGCCGATTTGCTGAGGCACGGCGCCTCCAAGATACCCGGAAGAACGAGGAAGCCTTCCTGGCCTCAGAGGCCTTTGACGCGGCGCTTCGGGCCCATGGAGCCGTGACGATCGGGATGGAGACGGGTGGCTTGCCGTTTGCTCCCGCTTGGGCGACGCCTGCCGAAGCCGAGGTGGTCGCCCGCAACCTCGCAGCCGGGTTTGCACGACCCCGTCCAGCAAACCGGGCAGAAGCCATCCGCCACATTGACCACGATCTGTCAGCCCTTGAGGACGAGACTGCGCGAGCCTCGCTTGTCAAAGGTCTGGATGAGGATGGCGGTCCGGATTTCGGAACTATCCCCGATCGTTGGATTCCAGCCTTGATGGAGCGCGCGCGTGAACTCGCCGAGGCCGAACGACGGACGCTGGAGGCCCAACGGGCATTGGTCGCCGGCGGGTCCAACGACAGCGACAAGGCGAGCGAGAACCCCATCGATACAGCCTCGCTCACGGCGCTTGCCGCCCGTTGGAAGGCTCAAGGGACATCGGGGCCATCAGCGCATAGCGAAATGACCAAAGCGATCGCGCAATTTGAGGCGGTGAATGGCCCGCTTCGGTATGCCGAGATCACCGTGGAACATGCACGACGCTTTAAAGAGTTTCTCGTAAGCGCCACCAATCTCGCCGGAGCGACGAAGCAGAAGAAATGGAGCATGCTTCGTACCTTGCTCAACGTCGCGGTCAACGATGGGCTCCTCGAAGCCAACCCTTTTGTCCGAATCAAGGCCACCTTCTCGAAGGATGCGAAGAAGCGCGGCGCCTACACCGCCGACCAGCTTGGCGCCTTGTTCCAAGCCTTGAGCGGTGAAGAATGGTGGCTGGCTCGCATTGCACTTTACTCGGGAGGGCGCCTTGATGAAATCTGCCAACTCGTCAAGCGCGACATCATGGCGGTCGACGGTGTCCATTGTATCGACATCCATGAGGACATGGAGGTCGGGAGGACGGTCAAGACTCCTGGCTCGGTACGCAAGGTCCCGATCCACCGCCAGCTTATCACGGACGGCTTTCTCGCTTGGATCGGGAGTCGGCCGACAGAGCGCCTATTCAGCGTCGATGCCGATGCGATGAGCAAGCGCATGGCACGGCGGATAGAGGCGGCGCTACCCGGATCGGGGAAGGTGTTTCATGAGTTTCGCCATACCTTCAAGGATGGCTGCCGCGATGGCGGAGTGGCCGAGGAATTCCATGACCGGCTCACCGGGCACGCAGCGAAATCAATTGGCAGGACCTATGGCAGCTACAATATGCGGACGTTGAAGGCAAAGATCGACCTCATCAACTTTGGCATTGAGGGCAATGCAGACGCATCGGGCATACTAGCCCACGCGGAGAAGTCCGCGGCGTGATATTGGGTTACCGCGTCGTCTACTTCTTCATAACCACCGCTAGCGCGTCCGGAAGTACAACCTCGCTCGTCAGCCACACGCCTAGTCCGGCGCATTCGGTGAACCCGCACGTTCCATCTGGCTCATTGGCAAAGGGCGCCGAGGTTATTGATAGGCTTGGGTGATGGCGGCCATGGTGACCCTCACCCTGCCGCACAGAGCTGTGTTAATCCAAACTGCGTCCCAGCAAGGCCGCATCGAGGGCTTCGGCAAGCGCCCTTTTGGAAGCTTCCAAATCGGCTTGTAGCTCGCGCAAGTGCTCCTTCGCTCGGGTGTATTGGTCGCGGGCCTTGGGTGACTCGTCGACGAAGTCACCACCGACGATGACGTCGATGCGCTTTAATTCCACCCGTGCCGCAAGGGTGCCAACGCTAACGACCAAGTCGGCAATCTCTTGTCCGAACTTGCGGCTGGCATTACCCGGGTCGTGCGGATCGAAGCTGGACATGGGTGACCGTATGAACTGCCGACGTGCCGAGACGGCGCAGCATCGGCTCGATCAGCAAGCTATTGCAAGCACCGCATATGCTCAGACCCGAGGTCCGGATGCGTTGCTCTTCAGTCCCGCTTTACAATCGCCATTGCTTCCCGCAGCGCCGCTTCGCGGGTCAGCCGCACGCCTGGGCCACCTCCGTTGGCGGGGATGAATTCGACGCCGGCAGCGGTCAGTGCTGCTGTAAGCGCGTTCAAAGTCCGGATTTGCGGGCGTGCCGTTTCACCGGACTCGATTTCAACGAGGGCTCTGAGCGACACGCCACTCTCCTTAGCCAGCCGGGTCCGCGACCAATCCAGCAGTCCGCGGCCCGCCCGGATCTGGGCTGGTAAAACTGCGCGATTCGTGCGGAAATCTTGCTCGCTCACGGGAAGCGGTGCCAGAAGCGGCGCCGTCGTGCAAGCGGAGGCGGGCGGTTATGGCGAAGAAGGCGATCGCGGCACAGCGGGACGATACGACAGACCTATTCAACGCCAGACCGACTTCCGCAAGGTCGCTTAACGACGCGGAGCTGTTCCGCTTCCCCGAGGTTCGGTGGCGCTTCACCGACGCCGAGTTGCTAGCGGACTTGCGAGCCTTCGGTGCGGCGTACGGTCCGCGGGACCGCACGATGCTGAACTATCGCGCATGGCCAAAACGCCGCTTCCACGACCACACAATCATCGGCCAGCTCGGCACATGGATTGAAGCTCTCAAGCGCGCCGGCCTCGAACATCAGACCCGACAAAGGAATGCACCGACGAAGACCGATATTGCGGAGGAGCTTCGCCGCTTCGCCAAGGCAACCCGAGTGGCGGAGCGGACACTTGCCAACTTCAAGGATTGGCGCTTCCGAACAGTGAGCGCGACGGCAGTCTCGCGGCACTTCGGCTCGTGGTTCGATGCGTTGCAAGAGCTTGGCATCGCAGTGCCGGGGCAGACGAGATCGACGCGGCACTCCGAAGAGGAGATCGTAGACGCTGTCGAGCGGATCTGGCGGTGGTGTGGGCGCCCACCCTCGACGGAGGACTTCAAGAAGTATGGCCGCATACACAATGACGGCGTGTCCTTCGGCACCGTCTACTACCACTTCGGGCCGCTCAAGCCGTTCCTTGCGTCATTTGTCCTGTGGAAGCTCGGCAAGCTTACCCTCGCGCAGTTCTTGACGCAGGCGAGGCTCGGGCGTGAGCGTGAGCCAGTGCTGCCGAGTGTGCGGTATGCCCTGCTTAACGACCGGAACTACACCTGCGAGGCGTGCGGGAAGAGCCCCAAGCTCCATCCGGGCACCGTCTTGCACATCGATCATATCGTCCCGGTGTCGAAGGGTGGGACGAACGACTTGGACAATCTTCGTGTGCTTTGCCAGATGTGCAACATCGGACGGGGCAATCGCTTCAGCAAGTGAGGCTTCAGCACCGCCGGCGGGCTGCACTTTCGGAGCCCGCCTCAGAGCAGGGCTGAGTAGACTTTAAGCTCTCAGTGCTGGGGTGAAGTGGATTACCGCCCGCAGGCCAAGCGGCTCGAATTGCAGTTTGACCGTGCTGCCTGGCCCAAGGTCCTGACCTAAACCGCGCTCCAAGAGACGCGTGCCGAAGCCGCGCCGGTCAATGGGCGTTATCACCGGTGGCCCCCCCGTTTCCTCCCATAGGATCTTCATTGTGCCGCCCACTCCTGCCACGCAGCTGATGCCGACGTGTCCTGTTGCAGCCGAAAGCGCACCGTATTTGGTCGCATTGGTAGCCAATTCGTGGAGGGCGAGCACGAGCGCCTGCGTCTGCCGTGGCGATACCTTGAAGCGCGTGCATTCCGCCGATACGCCAATCCGGACGCCCTTGCCTGTTTCCAGCCAAGGCGCGAGCGCCTTCCGTACAGTGTCCTCGACGCCGGCTGCCTCCCATCCTAGCTCAGTCAGCATGTCGTGCGCCCGTGCCAGGGTCCGTAGCCGTGCAACGAAGTGCTTCGCGAACCGCACAGGGTCGCCGCCTGTGCCCTTCAACGTCTGCGCGGCTAACCCCTGAACGGTGGCCAGGATGTTTTTCACGCGGTGGTTCAACTCAGCCAGCAACAGGGCGTGGCGCCGCTCGCCTTCCACAAGGCCCAAGTTCACCTCTTCCGAAGTAGCGAGTTCCTGCCCGTGACGATCAGTTGAGGCTGCGGCCCTCTCCCTTAGTTTAGCCAGCTCAGCGCGCAGGCGTGTGACCTCTGCTTCCAATTCTGTCTCACGTTGGCTCGGCAGGTAGGTCATCGCCGCTCGGTCTAAGCCCGGCGGGACCTTGGAAGGGCAGCCACAAGCTGATCGGATGAGCTGTTGGCTTCCTCGCGGTCAAGCAGGCGCAGGGCGGCGCGAAACACCTCACTAGCCGTCTGGTAGCGGCCAGAGCTAATGCTGGCCGCGACGAGGCGCTCTCGCTCGGGCATGATGGAGATGGATATGGACTTCCGAATGGCCATGTCGCTTCTATGCCGGGACCGCATCTAAACGATAATGTAGCACAGACATTCACGTTCAGCTTGGTTTTCGAACGGTGTCGCAGAGAGTTAAAAAATGGGGTCTAGATTGTTTCGCGGAGTTTTCCCTCCTTTGCCTGCGCACCTTGGCTTGGAGCAGACTCAAGAAGGGGAAAAGAGGGAGGGAGGCAATATGAGTTACATCCCCTCCTGTACCTTCTTCCGCTGCCTCTGACCGTTCTTCAACCTCGCCGAAGCTTTCCTCAATCACCGCCTAGCCCGACCGAAACTCGCTTCAGCTTGGCTTGAAGAGGCCGTCAAGTCGGCCTAGACGGCGGCTTGAGCGACACCGATGCGGCAAGTAAGTCCGGTATATGGGGGTGTCGCCTGAGGCATTGAGGATGCGCAGGCGCACCGCTCGTCCGGCAAGCCTGGCTAACCGAGGCCCAGGCCCAGGCGCTCGATCTGGCAGCGTTGGCGCCACGCTCCCGCGGCGGCCGAGGCGATCCGAAGCGACAGGGCACGGCGTTCCACGGGCGCGCTCGGTAGTCCGGCGGGCACGCTTGCGATTGCAATTTCCCCGGGACCGGCAACGGCGCTGTCCTGCCCCTGCAGTGCAAGCCGGAAGTTGGCGCCAGCAAGGCCTTCGGACAGGTCCATCAAGACGAGAAGGGGGAGGCTGGTCGGTGGCGTCGCCGCCAAGGTGGCTTGCAGCCGGGGGCCGAAACATGCAGCGGCTTGTCGCTCGGCATCGTCAAGGCATGGCATTTGGGATGGTCGCGGGCGGTGGCTATCGAACGTCGCGGAATCGAGCGGCATGGGGGAAGCAGCTCCGTCACAAGGGCGCCGAAGCCCGACGCGGGCTGCCGCAAGGGGGACGGCGTACCCGACATTGCCAACTCCAAATGAGTCGTTGAACTCATTTCTACTTCCGGTTGTTCAAGATCTGTTGTGGTTGCCACATGTTTGCGCTCACCGACGGGACAGTCACCGGTGTCGCCGCCCGACCAGCAACCGTCGATGGGCATTAATGAACGTATGTGTCCACGCTGGCTCAGAATCGATACTGGAATGAGTTTGGCTCAACCCCGCCCAAGGTTCGCTTCAGTGGAACCTAAGCTTCGCTTGGCAGTGCCTTTGGCGGTCCTGAGTTTGCCTTGTAGGACCGCTGCGGGTGGCCTCTCCGTACAGCTTCAAACCGTTTTCAGCGGGGGTGCGGTGACAAAAAATCGATGCGGTTCCTGGAGGCAACCTCCAACCACGGGTAGGGGGCGTGGTGCCTACGAGAAGGAGTTACCTGACCGAGAGCGGCACGGTGCGAGATAAATAGTAACGCTGCCAGTTCCTTAACCCTTCTCGTTCATTTCGCCTATAAGACTGTGGATAACGGGAATAGCCACCGGTCAGCTTGCTCAGCGTTCTTGAATTGTTCGCTCCCTGCGTGCCAGCCTGCTGCCGATGCCGGACGCCCTGCCGATTCTCTTGCCGCTTACCTCGCCTGTATGGCTCGACAGAGACACGGCTGAAGCGGTCGGACAGGCTGCTTCAGTTGCCGCTCATGCGGGCGGTGATGGCGTGGTGGAGGCGCTGGCAGTGCTGCTAGGTCGATATCCCACGCTGCCTCTGGCAATGCTTCGAGAGGCGGCCGAGGGCATTGTCTCGCCGCCAGCCGCGAAGGTCCCCTAACCATGGCCCACGCTAGCCGCCGCCACCTGTCTGCAGGTTCGAGGGGTGATCAGAATTGGCGTCGGTTGTCGGTGGTCCCGGCTTCGGTTGGCGAAGTTTGTCTCCTCGACATCTACGGGTGCGGCTTATCGTCCCGTGATGAAGAAGGCGAACGATTCATTGGCATTCACGCGGCAAGGCTTCAAGCAATCCTGACTGCCACCCATCTCATGCGGTCGACGCTTAACCCGAATGGTGCTGGTCAAACGGTTACTGTCGTTGTCCGGGACGATGCCGGCGAGCGGTATAGAGTAACGATCGTCTCCGGATGACAAACAGCAAACATTAATTTTCCAAAATATCGCCCTTGAATGCGAAGTAGGCTAAATTGCCTTAGTTTATGGAGATGAAGCGTGAGCGGAAAGGTGTTTTTTGCTTGGCAAGCCGACACTCCTAATCGAGTTGGACGCTCACTGATTGAGGCCGCGGCAAATTCAGCCATCAAAAGGATCGCGGCTGATCTTACTCTCGACGAGCCGATGCGGGATGCAATGGAGTTAGATCACGATACTAAGGGAGAGCCCGGTCAGCCTCCAATCGTGGACACGATTTTCCGGAAAATTAGCGCGTCCTTGGCTTTCATAGCGGACTTGACGTTCACTGGCATACGTATAGGGCGAGAGGGAAAGCCCGACCGGCCAACTCCTAACCCAAATGTTTTGATAGAGTACGGTTACGCGCTCAAAGCACTGAGTCATCGCCGACTCATACCGATTATGAACGCAGCTTACGGCACGCCGAGCGATATAACTTTGCCATTTGATATGAAACATCTCCGTTGGCCACATACTTATAACTTGGCGGCCGAGGCAACTGCAGATCAGAAGAAGAAGGAATTGCAGGCCCTCGCGCAGCACATTGAAATGGCACTGCGAGCAATCCTCTCGAGTGACGACTATCGCGCGAGTGTTCGAGCGACATCCACTCCTCCTCCATTTTCAGCAGCCGAGCCATAAGATGGGCCATCGCGTTTCCGCAAAGATGGCGAGCCGCTTGGGTTGAGCGACCACTTTCATGGTTTTACAGGGCAACCCGCAAGGGAAATTAGAATGGCTCGGAAGCCCGGCATATGGTTAAGGGTTATGCCTTCGTTTGCCGTAAACCGTAAATGGACCGTGCCGCAAATAGAACAAGCAATGACCCGCCCGCATATTATCCTTCCTCTCGGTCAGAATTGGAATGGCTATGATTTCGTCAGGGCAAGCGATGGCTTTGGGGTCTACGCTCCCGGTGGCGAACACAATGCAGCTGAGGATTCTGTGTTCTGTTTTCGCTCCGGGGAAATCTGGAGCACCAATGCATTTCTCGTAACCGCATATCGGGCAGCCAACAACGCTTTAATCGCCCCCGTACTTGCATCTCCAGAGAAGCATCTGATTGATGGCTTGAATAACTATATGGGGTTTCTTGAAAGCCGCCTTGAAATTGATCGGCCATATACTTGGATCGCGGGAATTGAGGGCATAAAGGGCATGCGGCTCAGTTATCCGCCGCCGCCGAACAGCGCATGGGCAGGAGGTAATGGGCTTGGAGGCGCCACGGTTGATAGCGTTGAGCTTAGAGGTGAGATTTCCATAGGACAATCGGCCAAGGACGCTCTTAAGCCCTTTTTGGAGGAGTTGTTTGGCGCCTTTGCTCTAGAGCGGCCGTCGTACCTCGACTCTTATTGAAACGTGAAAGGGAGGCCTCCGATCGGCCTCGCCTCACCATCGTTTCGAACACAATCCGGGAGCGGCATCTACACCCATATCGCGCCCTAGACCTCATGGCATGGCGCTTCGGCTGAAACTGGCCGTTTGATCCACCACGCTTGTCAGGTGGGAGGAGCGGGTAAGGGCATCCAATGCGTCGGCTTCGCGATGAGCTTAGCCCCGCTCCACGCCGTTTCCCATCTCCCACCGCCCCAACTACTCCAATAGACGGTAATCACATCTTGTCGGAGTGCATGGCCGGCACGGTCAGGAAGGTAGACTAGGATGACCTGACCGCTTTGTGGGGCCGTTGCGGTAGGCTGATAGCTTTGCATGACCCCTCCCACGACGTTACAAGCAAAGTTTGGGAGGCAGGGTAGCAGCCTCGGCCGAATGCGACGCTAGCCCAATCGCTGGCCGTGCCATGGTAAAGCTGAAGTCGGTGCTCGAACTTAGGCTGCCATGGTGGCTGTCACTGTATCGATCGGTTGCAGCAGCCACTCTCCGTCGTTCGCCGCGTCTCCAACTGCGTTCGTCACCCTGTCGCGCCGCAACACGCCGTCCGCAGCGGGGCGCAGCAACGCTGAAAGTTGCTTTAAGTCGTGATCCGCACCGCTGTCCTCGATCCACGCTACGATATCGTCGACTTGCAAGATAACGGGCATCCATCCATTCGGCGCCGCCTCATGTCCCTTTGCGTCAACGGTCACGACCGAGAACCGCACATCTGCACCGCGCCGCTGTTCACAGGCATCATCGTAAAGGCAGGCGAGCAACATAGGGCTGCCATCCTGTTGCACGACAGCGTGGACATGCTTGTGGTGCGGCAGGTTGGGGTGGGGCACAGTCCAATCGTAGTACCCGGACACGGCCACAATCCCGCGGTGACGGCGGAGTAGATCAGCCCAGGGCGCTTTCTTCAGGGCTGACGATTTGACGGACGGCACCTCGACTGTGCGGGTGTCATATGCGGGCCGTCCCCCCTTGATCGCCTTCCATGCTGGTTCGGGCATCGAGATGGCGAAGGTTGCAGGGATGAGGACGCGATGGCCTCTATCGCCGGAGCTCGGTCGCCTTGGGGCGATTTGTTAATGACCTGCGGCTGGTTTGCCCACTTATTGTGCTTCTACCCCTTCGAACGCTTGGCGCACCCTATCAGCGTGGGTCCTCGATTGTGCTGAAGGGTCCTGCCGAAAGCTTTTTGATCCCTTCTCTTTTGAGGTCATCGAAGGGTTCCTTTCAAAGAGAAAGGGGAGGAGCAGAGGAGGCACTATGTATAACATTCCCTTCCTGCCTCTCTTATACCAACCGGCGTGGACACTGACTCTCGCGCCCACTTCCCTATAATGGAACAAT